>JALNZK010000024.1:49390-54431 GCA_023229365.1 Pseudomonadota bacterium
ATCACTCGGGGGGGAGCGACGCGGATGCGGACACGGATTCGGATACGGACTCGGACACGGATGTGGATACGGATTCGGACACCGACACCGATTCCGATTCGGATATCGACTCGGACACGTGCGACGTGCCCGAGGACGAGTTCGGCTCGGTCGGGGAGTGCACGGAGACCGCGCCGCCCGACAGCTTCGAGCCGGAGATCCAGTGGCAGTGGGCGGGGAGCGGCGGCGAGATCTACAGCATCGTCACACCGCTCGTCGCGAACCTCACGGACGACGACGAGAGCGGCGACATCGATCTGTGCGACACCCCGGACGTCGTAGTCGTCGCGTCCGCGAGCTCCGGATCGCCGGGACAGATCGGGCACATCTACGTGCTCGACGGCGCGAGCGGCGGGATGATCTACCAGTTCGCGACGGCCGTCGACCACACGGTGACCCCCGCGATCGGCGACATCGACGGCGACGGGATACCGGAGATCGTGAGCGCTGACACGGCCGGGTACCTGCTCGCCTTCGAGAACGACGGCACGTTCAAGTGGCAGGGCGACACGCCGTGGCCCGGGGCCGACTCGTACGCCGACAACTACTCCGGGGCGATCGCCCTCGCCGATCTCGACGAGGACGGCGACGTCGAGATCATCTCCGGCGCCATGGTGTCGGATCACGACGGCTTCAAGATCTGGATCGCGCCGCAGGAGTCCGGTCCGTGGTCCGCGACCGCCGCCGCGAACCTGGACGGCGAGCCGGGGCTCGAGGTCGTGCTCGGCCACGCCGCGTACCACGCGGACGGCTCGCAGTACTACCTGAACGCCGCAGTCACGCCCGGCTACCCGCAGATCGCGGACCTCGACGGCGACGATCTACCCGAGGTGCTCATCACGAACACGGACGGCCTGACCGTGCTCGAGCACGACGGCACCACGAAGTACACGAACCTGCGGCCGACCGGCGCGCCGGTGGGCTACACGACTTGGGTGCGGCCCGCGACGATCCACGATTTCGACGGCGACGGCGAGGCCGAGTACGCCATGAGCTCCGCCTCCTCCTACACGGTGTACGAGGCGGACGCGTCGATCGTCTGGTCCGCTCCGGTCTCGGACGCGAGCGGGATCGCCGCGGGCACGGCCTTCGACTTCCTCGGCGACGGCATGGCCGAGGCGATGTACGCGGACGAGTACAGCATGTTCATCTTCGACGAGACCGGCGGCGTCCTGCTCGAGACCCCGCGGACGAGCGGCACGCTCTCCGAGTACCCGGTGGTCGCGGACATCGACAACGACGGCTCCGCGGAGATCGTCGTCGTTTCCAACTACTACATGTCCGCGTCGCCCACGGTGCAGGTGATCCGGGATATCGATGATCGCTGGATCCAGGCGCGCCGGATTTGGAACCAGCACACCTACCACGTGACGAACGTCCGGGAGGACGGCACGATCCCCGCGGTCGAACACGACAGCTGGTCGCTCTTCAACACGTACCGCACGAACAGCCAGATCGAGAACGGCGGCGCCTGCAACCCTCCTATCGAGTGAGCCAAGATGACCGCGCTCGAGGTGCTCTACCGCGACCCGGAGCTCGTGGCGGTGAACAAGCCGTCCGGGGTGATCGTGCACCGGGGGTGGAGTCGTGAGCGGGTGGCGCTCGTCGATCAGGTGCGGGGGCTCACCGGGCTGGACGTGGTGCACCCGGCCCATAGGCTCGACCGGGGCACGAGCGGCGTCGTGCTGTTCGCCCTCGACCGCGAGGCGGCGCGCGCGCTCGGGGCGCAGCTCGAGGCCGGAGCGGTGGAGAAGCGGTACCTCGCCCTCGTCCGCGGCGAGGCGCCGGAGTCCGCCGTCGTCGATCACCCGATCCCGCGCACCGAAGGCGGGCCGCGCGTGCCGGCCGTGACGGAGATCCGCAGGCTCGCGGCGGTGGTTCTCGAGCCCCGCCCCCTGTCGCTCGTCGAGGCGCGGCCGCGGAGCGGGAGGCTCCACCAGGTGCGCCGCCACCTGAAGCACATCGATCACCCGGTGATCGGCGACGCGAGCTACGGGAAGGGCGCGCTCAACCGCGAGATCGCCGAGCGGTACGGTCTGTACCGGCTCGCGCTCCACGCCCTGTCCATCGCGTTCCTGCACCCGCGCAGCGGGGAGCGGATCGAGATCTCCGCGCCCGTGCCGCCGGATCTCGCGGGGCCGCTCGGGGCGATGGGGTTCGTCCTTGGCGGGACTTGACCCGCGGCCGATGCTCGCGCCGATGAACCCCTCACCCGCTATGGCGCTGCGACCGCCTCCCTCTCCCGCCGGGAGAGGGCCGGGGTGAGGGCTTGCCGGGCACGACGCGTCGAGCAGCGGGTTATCGGGGTTGTGGACCTTAGCTGTTCAGTGTCCTAGGCGAGAACCCGCGCGGGGCCCTGACCCGGAAGACCACGTCGTCGTCCTCGTAGCGCTCCTCGAGGACCTGGCACGCGGCGAAGATCTCGGCGCGTCGCGCCTGCCGGCTGTACGGGACGCGGATCTCGCACTCGATCATGTCGGCGGCGAACAGATCGATAAGCCTCTCGCGCAGGCGGGCGACGTCGTCGGGGCGCTTGGCGGAGAGGCACAGCGCACCAGGCCAGCGGGCGGCGACGGCGGCGACGGCGCCGGGCTCGTCCTCGAGGCGATCGATCTTGTTCAGCACGAGCAGGCGCGGCACGTCCCCGGCGCCGATCTCGGCCAGCACCTCCTCGGTGACGCGGAGCTGCCTCTCGAAGTTGGGGTCGGAGGCGTCGACGACGTGGACGAGGAGCGACGCCTCGAGCGCCTCGTCGAGCGTGCTCTTGAACGACTCCACTAGGTCGTGGGGGAGCTTCTCGATGAAGCCGACGGTGTCGGAGACGAGGATGCGCGGCTTCGCGGGCGGCTCGAGCGCGCGCACGGTGGTGTCGAGCGTGGCGAACAGCTTGTCCGCCACCAGCACTTCGCTGCCGGTGAGCGCGCGCATGAGGGTCGACTTGCCCGCGTTGGTGTAGCCGACGAGCGCGGCGCGGGAGAGCTCCCGCCTGCGGGCGCGCCGGGTGCGGCGCTCGACCTCGATCGCGGCGAGCTCCTCGGCGAGCTCGGCGATGCGGTCGCGGATCTTGCGCCTGTCGAGCTCGATGGCCGACTCCCCCGCGCCCTTGCCGCCGATGCCGCCGCGTTCGCGATCGCCCTTGCCCTTTCCCTGCTCGCGCAGCCGCGGCGCGAGGTACTTGAGGCGCACCATCTCGACCTGGGCCTTCGCGGCGCGGGAGTGCGCGTGGCGGCGGAAGATCTCCAGGATGACGGCGGTGCGATCCATGACGTCCGTCTCGCCGCACTCCTTCGAGAGGTTGCGCGCCTGCGACGGCGTGAGCTCGTGATCGACGAGAATGAAGTCCGCGCCGCTCTCCTCGGCGAGCCGGGCGAGCTCCTCTCGCTTGCCTTTGCCCAGGACGGCGCCCGGGTCGAGCGCGTCGCGCCGCTGCGTGACAGGTGCGCCCCTGACCGCGAGGCCGAGCGTCTTGGCGAGGCGGCCGAGCTCGATCAGCGACTCGGCGAGCTCGCTCTCTCCCACGCCGGGGAGCTGCACGGCCGCGAGGACGGCGCTTCTCGTCTTGTCGTCGGAGTCGACATCGTGCATGGAACGTGAGGTTAACCACGACGGATCGAAAGTCCAGCGGGGAATGAGGTCGGGGCGCTGCCGGACGCCCCCCTCTACGCCCGGATCGCCCGCAGGAGGACGAGCACCGCGACCAGGCAGACCGGCCCGACGAGGAGCGCGTTGCGGATGCCGACCGCGTCCGTGAGCACGCCCACTCCGAAGTGCGAGATCACGAGCCCCAGCCCCACCGCCGCGATGGCGCTCGCGATCATCCGATCCGCACCCGCGCCGAAGCGGTTCTGGATCCACGCCATCGCGACCGGGAAGAAGACCGACATCGTCAGCCCGCACAGCGCGAGCACCGCCGGGTGCGCGAAAAGGCCGACGGCGTACGCGGCGAGCGAGAGCGACGCCGAGGCGGCGAGCCACGTCACGCTCGAGCCCGGGAAGCGGATCACCGCGAACGCGGTCCGGCCCGCGAGGAGCAGCGCGAAGAACCCGCTCAGGCACAGCGCCGCCGGCGCGCTCCCCCATCTCCAGTGGCTCTCGACGAGCTGGGGCAGGCGGCTCGACAGGCACACCTCGGCGACGACGTACAGCGCCAGCATCGCGCACGCGGCCACCGCCTCGAACCTTCGCGGCGGCGCGGCGGCGATCGCGCGGGGCGCCTCCGACGTCCGGGCGGCGACCGGCCCGACCGTCAGGGCGAACGCGCCGACCAGGAAGGGCACCGCCGCGAGCGCGAAGAACAGCCGGCGCCAGTCAAGCCCGGCCTCGGCGCCGCAGGCGACCGCGAGCGGCGCGAGCAGCGACGAAGCGCCGTACATCGCGTGGACTCCGGACAGGAGCCGGCGGCGGTGCGCGGCTGCGCCGCCGAGCCCGATGAGCGCGTTGCCGCAGACGCTGCACCCGGTCGCGCCGAGGCCGAACACGAACGACGCCGCGACGAGGCCCGGGAGCCCGATCGGGGCGAACCCCGAGGCGCCCATGCCGACGCACCCGACCACGAGCAGCGCCGAGAAGAAGCGCGCCGCGGTGAGCGCGCCGAAGCGGACGAGCCAGGCGCGCCCGGTCCAGCTGACGATGACGCTCCCGAGCGACGCCACCGCGAACATGAGCGAGCCCGCGGTCGCGGAGGCGCGGAAGTGCTCGAGGATCGCGGGGTAGGCCGGGCCGCGCGCGTTGTCGACGAGGCCCATGGCGAACACGATCCCGAACGCGACGGCGACTGCGCCCCTTCGAGTCCTCGTGTCGTTTCCCGCGTCCGCCATGGAGCTGGCATCATAGGGGATCGCACATGCTGCGGGCGCGCAAATCGAAGCGGCGCTTGACCGCAGCCGCCCGTTCCGTCACCGTTGCCGGACAGGGAACGGAAAGGAGCCTCTCATGAGACCCAGTACTCGCATTGCGGTCACGAGTTGCGCGCTGTTCGCCGCCGCGCTGGCCCCGGCGTGCG
>JALNZK010000025.1 GCA_023229365.1 Pseudomonadota bacterium
CGCTGCGCGCTTCCCTGGCCCGCGGCGAACAGCTCACGCTGCCCGCGCTGCCAGCAGAAGACCTCGCAGCTTGATTGCCTTTCCGCTATCATCATGGGAATCCGCTAAACAGTTACCGTCGTTCGACAACGACTTCGCGGTGATCATCGGCAACCCGGGCCAGACCGACGCGCACGTCACGGTCGCGCGCAACGACGCGGTCGTGGCGACGGACACGGTGCCGCCGGGCTCCTCGAAGGCGATCAGCCTCGCGTACGTGTCCGCGCTGAAGAGCGCGGGGGAGTCGGTGCTCGTCGCCGGCGGCGCGTACGAGATCACGAGCGACGTCCCGGTCGTCGCCTACCAGTACAGCCCGCTCCACTTCTCCACGCCGAGCGACACGGGCGACATCTACTCCTACACGAACGACGCGAGCCTGCTCCTGCCGCTGCACACGCTCACGGGCAACTACATGGCGTCGACCTGGCCGACGTGGGGCCACGGCTCGTGGATGAACATGCCGCCGTTCGGCGTCTCCGGGAGCTGGTCCGGCTGGTCTCCCGGGTTCATGGCGATCGTCGGCACCGCGGACGGGATCCAGGCGACCGTCACGGCCGCGACCTACACCCTCGGCGGCGCCATCGCCGCGCTCGCGCCCGGAGAGAGCGCGATCGTGACTTTGAACCGCGGCGACGTGCTGCAGGTGCTCTCGCAGCTCCCGGCCGACTCCGGGGAGCTGACGTTCTGCGAAGACTCGGGCTGGGAGCAGACGACGCTCGGCACCTGCCCCCCGACCCTGATCGCCGAGTGCGAGGGGTACTGCTCGGTGACCGACGGCGATCTCACCGGCACGACCGTGAGCGCCACCGGGCCGGTCGCGGTGTTCGCGGGCCACAACTGCACGTTCATGCCGTACTACGCCTGGGCGTGCGACCACCTCGAGGAGATGATGTTCCCGCTCGAGACGTGGGGCGACGACTTCGTCATGACCGCGCCGAGCAACCCGCAGGGGACCGGCGTCGTGCCGACGATGTACCGGGTGCTCGCCATGGCGCCGGACACGACGGTGACGTTCGAGCCCGCGGTCCACCCGACGACGACGCTGCAGGCCGGTGGGCTGATCCAGTTCGAGTCGGACGCGGACTTCCGCGTGTCGAGCGGCGACAAGCAGATCTACGTGACGCAGACGCTCATGGGGCAGGACTACTTCGCGTCGAGCGACTCGGGCGATCCGGCGATGGGCTCGGGCGTGCCCGTGTTCCAGGCGCGCTCCGTGTACACGTTCCTCACGCCGGACACGTACACGTACAACTTCGTCAACATCATCGCGCCCGCCGACGCGGAGGTGACGCTCGACGGCTCGCCGGTGGGCGGCTGGGCGGGGATCGGATCGACGGGGTACAGGGTCGCGCGCGTGCCGCTCACCGCCGGCTCCCACCTCGCCGAGGCCGAGGGCGACGTCGGCTTCGGCATCACGGCGTACGGCTACGCGCCGTACACGAGCTACCTCTTCCCGGGCGGCATGAACATCGAGGAGTACGTGGTCGAGTAGATCTACGTCCGCCGGGCGACGACGGCGAAGCCGAGCCCGACGAGCAGCATGAGCGCCGCGAGCCCGCCCTCGGTCGAGCGGCCCGAGACCGCGGCCACCGAGCAGCCGGACGAGTCGAGGCAGGGGTCGTCCGCCGAGTCTTCACCCCATTCGACGATGTAGAAGTACCCCTCGTACGCGCCGATCGGGTCGCCATTCTCATCGAGCATCGCCTCATCGTACAAGATGTACATCGGGTGGTCCCCTGGCACGCACTCGTCGAGATAGTTGTATCGATAGGCGGTTCCACAGATGCCGTGGCACTCGGCGGTGCCGTCCTCGTCGCAGTCGACCGGCTCGTCGTAAGGTAGAAGCTCGATGCACCCGGGCCCGACCACCGCGTCCGCTTCCTCGCGGACGAACTGCTTGTGCTCGAAGAGCATTTCACTGTCGCGCACGAGCTTGAACGTCGTATTAAAAGCTGGTGGGTCCTCCTCGATGAGCTGGATCTGGAAGCTGAAGTCGCGCCCGTCCTGGACTACCGCGTGGAACCAGCGATCCGACTGCATGTTCGCGCGCGCCGGGAGCGCGGCGAGCAGGAGCGCCGCGACCGCGCAGATCGATAGCGCCGCTCTTTTCACCATGATCCCCTCCGGTCAAGTCAAGCCGTGACCCAATCCCGTCGGGACGATTCTATCGCCTTTCGCATCGAGTCGGGGAAGAATCACTCCGCGAGCCGCAGCGGGTGCCGCTTCGCGATCGCCGTGAAGTCCCGGTCGCGGTGCAGCACCGGGAGATCGGCCCCGAGCGCCGCCGCCGCGATCATGCAGTCGACCAGGCTGCGCACGGTGACGCCCTTCCTCCTACAGCTCCTGTAGATCTCCACGGCGCGCTCGCGCACCGCGGGGCTCGAGTCGTCGACCTCCTCGAACGCCGCGAGGATGCCGCGCGCCTTGGCGAACGCGGCGTCGGAGCGGAACCCGGCGAGCAGCTCGCAGCGCACCAGCCCGGTGATCGCCGCCTCGTCCGCGCCGACGAGCCGGGCGACCCGCTCGGCGAGCTCGCCCTCGCCGCGGTTGAAGAACTCGATCCACGCGGAGGTGTCCACGAGCGTCTTCATCGCGCGTCGTCCCGCATGGACCCGAGATCGCCCTCCCACTGCCCGCAGCCGCGCAGGGCCAGGATCTGTTGCCGCTTCAGCCGCGCGACGAGCTCGCGCAGGGAGCGATCCACGAGGTCGCGGATCGACTTGGCGCGGGAGAGCGCGAGCCCTTCGGCGACGAGCACCTCGTCGAGCACGATGTTCGTCCTCTGCATGCCGCACCTCCTGTGTATAGAATAGATTAAGTGATGTGTACGTTCAACTGGAAACTATACACATCGACTATCTCTTCACCCACTCCGGCCACGGGAGGTCGAGCTCGACGCGCCTCACCTGCCCTGACCGATCACGTTGCGGGCGATGACGATCCGCTGGACCTGGTTGGTGCCCTCGTAGATCCGCGTCACACGGATGTCTCGGTAGTGGCGCTCGACCGCGAACTCCTTCACGTAGCCGTAGCCGCCGTGGATCTGCAGCGCGTTGTCGCAGGTGCGCCACGCGGCCTCGGTCGCGTACGTCTTCGCCATCGACGCCTCGCGCGTGAACGGCACGCCCTTCTCCTTCATCCACGCGGCGCGCATCGTGAGCAGCCGCGCGGCCTCGAGCTCGGTCTCGTCGTCGGCGAGCATCCACTGGATCGCCTGGAAGCCGGCGATCGGCTGGCCGAACTGCACGCGCTCCTTCGCGTACGCGGTCGCCGCCTCCTGCGCCGCGAGCCCGATGCCGAGCGCCTGGCTGGCGATGCCGATCCGGCCGCCGTCGAGCGCCATCATCGCCACGCGGAACCCGTGGTTCTCCTCGCCGAGGAGCGCGCTCGCGGGGATCTCGCAGTCCTCGAACAGCACCGAGACGGTGTGCGAGGCGCGCAGCCCCATCTTGTCCTCCTGCCGGCCGATCTGGAGGCCCGGGGTGCCGCCCTCGACGAGGAAGCACGACACGCCGCCCGCGCCCTTGCCGCCGGTGCGCGCCCACACGACGTGCACGCCCGCGAACTCGCCCGCGCTGATCCACATCTTCTCGCCGTTGAGGATCCACTTGTCGCCGCGCTTCACGGCGGTCGTCTTCATGCCGCCCGGATCCGAGCCCGCGCCCGCCTCGGACAGGCAGAACGCGCCCGCGACGTACTCGCCCGAGGTGATCCTGGGGCAGTACGCGCGCCTCTGCGCCTCGGTGCCGAACTTCTCGATCACCTCGCACACCATGTTCGTGACCGACATCGTCACCGCGCACGACGCGCACCCCTTGGCGATCTCGGTGATCGCGAGCGACAGCGCGACCGGCCCGGCCGCGGCGCCGCCGAGCTCCTCGGGGACGTTCACGCCGTTGAGCCCGAGCTCGGCCATCTTCCGGACCACGTCGGTCGGGAAGTGGCGCTCCTGATCCCAGCGCCCGGCGTTGGGCTCGAGCTCGTTCTTCGCGAAGTCGCGGGCCATGTCGCGGATGAGCGTCTGCTCCTCGGACAAAAGGAATTCCATGGGCTCTCCTTGGCTCGACGTCGAGCGTTTGCGAGAGGTCATTGTGTTGTCGACCGCAACGCCGCGCCATGAGCTAAGTCACACCGGCAGGCCGACGAGGATCTCCTGGATCAGCGGGTGGGCGTTGTACGCCGCGCGGCGGGCCGGCTTCAGGATGAGCGCGCCCTTGCGCTCCACCTCCTCGAGCGCCCGGACGAGCGCCTCGTTCGCCCCCTCCCGGTCCCCTCCTCCGTAAAGGATGCGCGCCCGGTGCCACCAGACCTCCTCGGCCCGCCGCACGCCGCCGCGCTCCGCGACGAGATCCTCCATCCGATCGCTGGCGGCGAGCGCCTCGTCCTGCCGCCCGGCCGCGAGCAGCGCGAGCCCGCGCAGCCCCGCCCCGTGGATCACCTCGCCGGTCATCCCGGCCGCCTGCGCCACGCGCGACCCCGAGTCCGCGGCCTCGAGCGCCCCGTCCACGTCGCCGAGCGCGAGGCACGCCTTGGTCCGCAGCTGGTGGTACCGCGTGAGCAGCACGCGGCTGCGCTCCACGAAGCCGCGGCGGGTCACCTCGGCGAGGATCTCGGCCGCGCCCTCCGGATCGCCGCGCTCGAGCCACAGGCCGGCGAGCCCGAGATCCGCCTCCACCTCCCCGACCGGCTCCGTGTTGTCGCGGCAGATCTTGCGGCTCTCCTCGAGCACGTTCTGCCCCTCGTCGAACTCGCCGGCCTCTACGTGGATCGCGCCGAGCGCGGCGAGCTTGCGGCCGCGGGCGCTCAGATCCCGGATCTCGCGATCCGTGCGGATCGCCCGCTCGAGCAGCTCGCGCGCCTCGGGCAGATCGCCGCGCGCCTGGGCGAGCAGCGCGATGTTGCTCATCACCGTCGACTCGTTCCGCCGCTTGCCGAGGCGGCGGAACAGGACGAGCGCCCGGGCGAGGATGGAAGGCGATCGCACGAGGTCGCCGCACATCATGAGCACGAGCCCCTTGACCCCGAGAACGCGCGCCTTGTGGTACGCGGCGTCGAAGCCCTCGTCGGCCGGGATGATCTGCAGCGCCCAGTCGCAGCAGTCGAGCGCCCGATCGAGGTGGCCCGCCTCGGCCGCGATGTACGCGAGGAGCCGCATGCTCTCGGCCGAGCGGCGGTAGTCCCCGGCGCCGGCGCCGAGATCGAGCGCGCGCTGCACCTGCCGCGCCGCGTCGCCGAACTCTCCCTCGTCGAACAGGAGGAGCGCCCGCGCGTTGACGGCCTGGGCGTGCCGCGCCGCGTCGCCGAGCTCGTCCGCGATCCGCTCCATCTCGGCGACGACCGCGCCGCGGGCCGCGTGGTCGCCGAGATCCCGCAGCACCTTCTGCCGGCGCTCGAGCGCCGTGTATCGCGTCGCCGAGCCGCGCGGGAGGAGCGCGAGCGCGCGGTCGTACAGCCGGAGCGCCTGCCGATTCGAGCGGATCCGCAGCGCCGCGTCGCCGCCCTCGATGTAGTGTTCCCCCGCGCGCGACGGATCCCCGCCGTTCTCGAGGTGCCACGCGATGTGCGCCGCCGGCGCCGCGACGGCCCCGCGCGCGACGGCCGAGATGAGCGCCTCGGCGACCGCGCGGTGCAGCCTGTGCCGATCCGAGGTCGAGAGCCCCGCGTACGCCGCCTCCCGCACCATCGCCTTCTGGAAGCGGTACTCGGTCTCGCTGCCGAGCGCCTCCGCGGCCTCGACGAGGAACCCCCGCTGGGTCAGCGCGCGGATGTCCGCGGCGACGTCGCGGCCGACGAGCGCCCCGAGCGTGGCCGCCGTGAACCGCGCGCCGATCACCGCCGCGGCGCGGAGCGCGGTGCGCAGCGACGGCTCGAGATCGTCGATGTGGCTCGCTGCGAGCCCCTCCACGGTCGTCGGCAGCCGGATCGCGCCGGGCCGCGCCTGCCTGTAGCGCGGCGCGTCGTCCTCGCCGCTCAACGTGGTCGGAACGAGGATGTGCCGCTCGATGAGCGAGTCGATGATCTCGTTCGCGAAGAACGGGTTCCCCTGCGCGCGGCCCACGATCTGATCCACGATCGCGGTCATGTCGCCGCCGTCGCCGAGCTGCTCCACGACGAGCTCGCGCAAAGCGTCGTCCGGCAGCTCGGCGAGCTCCACGATCTCGAGCCCGGCGATGCGCCGGCCGGCGAGCGTCGACGCCTGGCCGACGAGGAGGCACAGCACCGGCTGCGCGGCGCGCAGCCCCGCGAGCTCCGACAGCACGTCGACGCTCTGGCTGTCGAGCCAGTGCGCGTTCTCGACGACGACGATCGCGCCCGAGCCGCGCGCGCGCGCGCCGAGCAGCACGCCGAGGCCGAACGCGACGAGGCGGACGAGCTCGCGCTGCCTTTCCCCCGCCCGCGCGAACGCCTCGCCGGGAGCGCCGAGCAGCCCGGAGAGGAACCGGATCTGCCGCGCGAGGTACCCGGGCGCCGCGCCGACGAGCGGCCGCATCGCGCCGTCGAGATCCGGATCGCGCTCGCCGTCGCCGAGGCGCAGAGTCGCCCGCAGCACCGCAGCCGCGCCCGCAAGAGGCGTGTCCCGCTCCGCGAACAGGCACTCGGCCCGTACGATCGCGGGCCCCGCCCCCGCCGCCGCGAGCTCGACGAACCGCGCCGCGAGCCGCGACTTGCCGATGCCGAGCTCGCCGACGATCTTCACGAGCGTCGCGCGGCCGGCCCGCGTCCGGCGCCACGCCTCCTCGAGGCGGGCGAGCTCCGCGTCGCGCCCCCGGAACGATCCGCGCAGCTCGGCCTCGTGGCTGCGCTCGAACCGGCTGCGCGGGCCGCGCGCCCGGTAGGACTTGAGGACCTTCTCCGCGTCCGCGTCGCCCGTCCCGCCCGCGAGCGGCTCGGGGGGCGCGAAGTTGTACTCCTGCCGCGCGAGCCTGTAGACGCCGCCGCCGACGGCGATCTCCCCGAACGGCGTGGCGCCGAGCAGCCGGCCGGCCGAGGCGAGCAGCTCCTCGCCCGGCTCGAACGACGGCCCCCGCGTCGCCGCCTCCGGCCGGGAGCGGACGTAGCCACGGACCACGGCGATCGCCGCGTCGATGCGCATCCCGCGGTCGTTCGCCTGCGTGCTCACCACGTCGAGCAGATCGTACGCGAGGCGCATGCCGCGGATCGCGTCCTCGACCGACGAGTGCGGCAGGCCGAGGTAGATCCGCAGCCCGCCCGACACCTCGTGCAGCACGCCCTCGGCCTTGAACGCGATCTCGTCCGCCAGCCGCACGAGCTCCGCCTTGACCGCCGCTCGGCTCGGCCGCGCCTCGATCTCCACCCGCGCCTCGACGAGGACGACGGCCCGCTGCTCGACTTGGCCGAGAGCCTCCTCGGGGCCCGTACCCGGCGCCGGCGCCTCCGCGGCGTCGAGCTCGGCGGTGACGCCGCTCGCGTCGGCGTCGATGGACGCGGCGCCGAGGATCCCCTCGGGCACATGCTCGTCCATCCACGCCTCGAGCGCGTGGCTGTCGTGGATCGCGTCCCCGAAGTGGAGGAACCTGCCGAGATCGACCGCCATCTCCCGCGCGGTCGGGTACCTGTCGCGCGGATCGACCGCCATGGCGCGCCGAACGACCGCGTCGAGCTCCTCCGGCACCCCCGGATCGACGGCGCGCGGGCTCAGGTGCACCCCGGATCGAACGATCTCGAGCAGCTCCTCCCGCGAACCGGACGGGACCAGCGGCCGGCCCACGAGCAGCTCGTGCAGGATCACGCCGAGCGAGTAGATGTCGGCGCGCCTGTCGACCGGCAGCCCGCGCGCCTGTTCCGGCGCCATGTACCCGAGCTTGCCCTTGACCTCGCCGAGCGACTCCTCGTGGAGCGAGCGGGCGCGGGCGATGCCGAAGTCGGTCACCTTCACGGCCCCGTCGCGCGAGACGAGCACGTTCTGCGGCGAGACGTCGCGGTGCACGATGTCGAGGGGCTTCCCCCGGTCGTCGCGGCGCGAGTGGGCGTAGTCGAGCCCCTTGGCCACCTCGGCCGCGACGAACGCCGCGAGGCCGTGCGGCACGCGCTTCCCGGCGGCCCAGACCGCGTTGCGGATCTCGTGCAGGTCGCGGCCGTCGACGTACTCCATCGCGAGGATGTGGTCGTCGCCGATCTGCTCGAACGCGTAGACCTGCACGATGTTCGAGTGGTTGAGCCGCATCGCGACCTTGGCCTCGTCGACGAACATGGAGATGAACCGCGCGTTGCTCGCGAACGCAGGGTGGATCTTCTTGACGACCAGGAGCTTCTCGGCGCCCTGCGCGCCGCGGAACCGCGCGAGGAACACCTCCGCCATGCCGCCGGCGCCGATCTTCCGCAGCACCGTGTAGCGGCCGAGGCTCTGCAAGGGAGCTCCCTCGCCCGGCGCCACGGCTACGGGGCCTGGGCGGGCGGCGGCGCCGCGGGGGCGCTCGCCGGCGCGGGCTGTCCCGGCGCCCACGGCGCGGGGAGCACGTACACGCCCTCCGGAAGGCCTGGGAACAGGTTCACGCCGCCCTCCGGGCGGACGTCGGGAAGCGGCCCGTCGTGCCCGGGCTGCCCGGCCGACCCGTCGCGGCCGGGGAGCATCGGCCGCCCCTCCGCGTCCCGCTCTCCCGGCGCGCCGCCGCGGCCCGGCGCTCCCGGCGCGCCGCCTTGGTAGGCGTACTTCATGTACGACTGGAGCACGAGCTGACCCGCGTCGAAGTACCCGCGGATCGCCGCGCCGTCGCCGCCGTCTCCCCCGCCGCCGCCCGGCCCGCCGTTGCCGGCCACGCCCCCCGCGCCGCCATCGCCGCCGGCCCCGCCGTCGCCGCCGCGGCAGTCTATCGTGAAGCCGTCCGGCGAGGCGGGATCCGCGAGGAAATGGCGCGGTGCCCTGCCCTGTGGCGTCACCCGCACGAGCACGGCCGCGGCGTGGAACGGCGTGCTGACGATCGTCGAGGCGACCTCCGCGTCCACGGCGCTCCCGCCGAAGCCGCCGTCCTCGCCCGGGAGGCCGTTCGCGGAGGTGTCGATCGCCATGGGGGCCGCGAACCCCGACACGGGCTGCGCGGCCGGGGCCTCGGGCACCGAAGCATCCCCCTGGGCCTCCTTGCCCGCCGCGCCCGCCTTGCCCGCCGCGCCCGTCGCGCCGCGCAGCTCGGCGCCCTTCGCGCAGTCGAGCCGCGTCGGGAACGAGAGCTCGGCAACGGGCGTGCCGGTGTCCGCGACCGCGATCGCGATCTTGTAGCCCGTGACCGCGGCGGCGAGCGCGTCCGGGTGCACGACGAACCTTCCGGAGGGATCTATCTTCCCCCCCGAGGTCTTCGCCTTGAAATCGGAATAGTCGAGGTGGCCCGCGGTCTCCGGCTCGGCGCCGTCCTCGCCCCTCCGCCACGACGTGACCTTCTCGCCGCGCGTCGTGGTCACGGTGATCACGAGCTGGTGCACCGCGCCGGGGCAGATGCCGTTCTCGGCCCCCTCGATCGCGATCTCGAGCGCCGCGACCTTGCCGCCGCGGATCGAGACGAACCCCTTGCCGGATCCGAGCGCGCCGCAGCCTACCGCCACGCCCAGCGCCGTGATCACCGCGACCGACGCCGCGCCGAGTGCCGCGCGGATCAACGAAGCCGACTTGCCGGACATCATCACCCCTCCTTGGCCCTTGGAGCTCGGCCGATCATATCCCGTCTCCGACCGAACTCAATCGGGATCACCAGCTCGCTCGCAGCTGCCCGCGAGGACGCGCGCCACGTGCATGGGTGTCATGACGACGTGGAGCATCGTCGACGGCTTGCCGAAGAACCGCATCAGCCGCCAGAGGATCGCGCTCTCGGCGAGGCCCAACGGCACCGCCTGGGTCGGCACGGCCAGCTTCAGGCCGCCGATCGCGTGGCTCCGGGCGTCCTCGAGGCTCTCGGGGACGTAGAGCGTGCAGTAGACGCACTCGCCGATCGTGCCGAACGCTCGCACCTCGACGCCGATCCTCCGCGCGGCGTCAGATTGCAGGAGCCTCTCCGCGACGCGCGCGTTGTCCGCCGCGAGCGGCACGCGGATCCGGAGCGCCTGGGCGTAGAAGACGCAGTCTTCCGAGAACACCCACGCCACGGATTTCGCCGCGCCGATCCCGGTCGACCCCTCCGCGGCGAGCCGCCGGAGGAACTCGAGCAGGCGCCGCTCGATCTCAACGGAGGACGGGATCGGATCCATCGCGATGCTCCCGGTTCCGTCGCAACTTAGCACACGGCCGCGTCCTGCCGCTCAAGGAACGTGACGGGGCCATTTGCCGACCGGCCGGCTCCTTGATATGAACTCGGGACGTGGCCGCGCGTCTCACATGTCGAGGAGGGTCGTCATGTCCATGACCGGCATCCTGTTGGTGGTCGCCGCCGTTCTCGGGATCATCTGGTTCGTCCTGCACGTCGTCATGATCGTGCTGGGCTTCAGGACCTCGATCGGCTGGGGGCTCATTGCGCTGTTCGTGCCGCTCGGCTCCCTCGCCTTCGCCTTCGCGAAGTCGGGCCGCAAGGTGCTCGCCGCGATCCTGCTCCTCTCGCTCGTCGGGGCGGCCGTGTGCGGCGGCGCCACCTGCTACCTCACGGCCAAGGCGGTCGCCGAGGCCGCCGGCGCGGGCGAGCAGGGGATGCAGGAGTTCGACAAGCAGATCCAGGATCTCGGGAACCTGGACGACATCAAGCTGTGAGGGAATCCGGCCGTGCGTGAAGGGCGGAACGAGCGGGGCGGCGTCAACGTGCCGGGGATGATCGCCCTCGGCGCGGTCGGCGCCGTCCTGGGCGCGGCTCTCGCGTTCGGGGTCCGCGCGATCGGGATGACCTGAGGGCTCCTGTGCTCGCCGGTGGTCACCGGCGTCCTCGGAGCGTTGGCCGGCGGCATCTTCGGCAGCGGGCTCGAGCGACGGAAGCGCGAGCTGTGATATGCTCTGCCCTCTCCCCCGGGAGGCCGGGGCGGCAGGAGGCGGCGTGACCTCGAGCTACCTGGTGGTCGACGATTCGCGGGCGATGCGGGCGTACATCTCCGGCGCGCTCCGCTCGGCGCTGGATTGCCGCGTCGACGAGGCGTCGTCCGGGTTCGAGGCGCTGCGGCTGTTCCCGCGGGGATCGTACGATGCAGTGATCGCCGACATCAACATGCCCGACATCAACGGCTTCGAGCTCATCCGCCACCTGCGCGCATCGGAGCGCCAAGGCGGCGTCCCGATCATCATCATCTCGACGCAGACGGCGGATCGGGACGTCGAGCGCGCGCGTGCGCTCGGCGCAAACCAGTTCCTCCGCAAGCCGTTCACGCCGGAGGAGATCGTCGACGCGATCAAGGCGTGCACGTCCGCAGAGGAGATCTCGCGATGACGAAACCGCGGCGTCGCGACGCGTCCAAGGCGATGAAGGAGTTCCTGAGCGAAGCGCAGGAGCTCGTCGAGAGCCTGAGCCGGAACCTCCTCGACATCGACGCGGCGCTCAAGGGCGGCGAGCCGGACCCGGAGATGATCAACGAGGTGTTCCGCGGCTGGCACACGCTCAAGGGGCTCGCCTCGACCTTCGGCGCCGAGCCGCTCGCCAGGCTGGCGCACGAGGAGGAGAACCTCCTCGACGATATCCGCCTTGGCCGGGTGGAGCTGACCGCCGCCGCCCTGGACTCGCTGCTCGAGAGCGTCGAGACGGCCATCGGCGCGCTGAACGCCATCGATGCGTCTGGCGACGCCGGCGCCGCGGACGCCGCGGTCCAGGCCTCCCGGGTGGCGAGGCCGCCGGCGGAGGAAGCGGCCGACGCGGCGCGGGCGCCGCAGCCGCAGGTCGACATCGATCTGCACGAGATCGTGGCCCCCGAGGTGCTCGAGGTGCTCACCGAGTTCGAGGAGCACCGCCTCAAGACCAACCTGCAGCAGGGCCGCGGCGTGTACCGCGTGCGGACCCGGTTCGCGCTCCAGTCGATTGACTCCGAGCTGGAAGCCATCAAGCGCCGGCTCAAGCCGCTCGGCGAGATCATCACGTACCTCCCGTCGACGGAGAGCAGCGACCCGGATGTTCTCGACATCGACGTCATCCTCGTTCTCCACGAGTCGCTCGACGCGCTCGACGCTGCGCTCGACGGGATCGAGGCGAAGCGCGAGCAGATCGTGCCGCCGCGCGCCGCCCCGCGCGACACGTCCCAGACGCTGCAGCCCAGGCCGGGGCGGAGCGACGAGGCCGCACGCGGCGCCGCAGAGGATCACCCTCCCGCGGCGGACAGCCTCCCCGCGGTCCCGGAGCCGAAGGAGGCTGCGCTCGTCTCGAAGCGCGGCGGCGAGCAGGACGCGAGCCTGCGCTCCGTGAGCCAGTCCGTGCGCGTCGACATCGGCAAGCTCGATCGCCTCATGAACGCCGTCGGCGAACTCAACATCATCCGGACCGCCATCGCGAAGGTGAGCGAGGAGCTGCGCTCGTCGACGGGAAGGCGCGATCTCGCGATCGAGCTCCACCGCGTCACCCGGGGGTTCGAGCGGCGGCTCGCGGAGATGCGCGAGGGGATCCTCGAGGTCCGCATGGTGCCGATCGGGCAGATGTTCGACCGGCTGACGCGGATGACCCGCAAGATCTCCAGGAGCCTCGGCAAGGAGGTCCACCTCGTCATCGCCGGCGCCGACACCGAGGTCGACAAGCTGATCATCGAGGAGCTCTCGGATCCGCTCATGCACATCATCCGCAACTCCATCGATCACGGTGTCGAGGAGCCGTCCGAGCGGCGCGCGGCGGGCAAGCCGGACGTGGGCACGGTCGCGCTGACGGCGTACCAGAAGGGCAACCACGTGCTCATCGAGGTCGAGGACGACGGCGCCGGGATCGACGGCGAGCGGGTCGTCACGGCCGCGGCGCGGCGCGGGTTCCTCTCGGCCGAGCAGGCGAGCTCGCTGTCGGCGCGCGAGATACTGAACCTCATCTTCCTTCCCGGAGTGACGACGGCGAAGGAGGCGACGGAGCTCTCCGGCCGCGGCGTCGGCATGGACGTGGTCAAGACGAACATCTCCGCGCTCGGCGGCGTGGTCGAGGTGCAGTCCGAGCTCGGGATCGGGACCAAGTTCACCATCACGATGCCGGTGACGCTCGCCATCATCCCTGCGCTCCTCGTGTCGGTGAGCGGCGACACGTATGCCGTGCCGCTCAACACCGTGGCGGAGGCGCTGATCCTGTCACCCGCCGATGTCCAGACCGTGTTGGGCGCGGAGGTGATGACGCTGCGCGGGAAGACGCTCCCGCTCTGCCGGCTCGATCGCTTCTTCGGGCGCCCGCGCACCGAGCCGCTCCCCGACGGATCGCGGGTCGTCGTCGCGTCGCTCGGCCAGCGCCGGCTCGGCCTCGTCGTGGACGGCCTCGTCGGCCAGCAGGACGTCGTGATCAAGCCGCTCGGCGACAGCCTCGCCGAGGCGGGGTGCTTCGCCGGCGCGACCGAGATCGGCGATCAGCGGCTCTCGCTCGTGCTGGACACGGTCGCGATCATCGAGGAGTTCTTCGCCATCGGCGACGAGTCGTCTCGGCCCGCCTCGGTGACGGGATAGGAGGGCCCCGTGTCGACCTCACTCGTCCTCCCGCCGCTCGCATCGTTGGGGCCGAAGCCCCGGCGGCACCGCGGCGATCGCGGCAGCGCGGGCGCGGCGTTGAGCTTCCTCGGTTTCACGCTCGAGCGGGAGGAGTACGGCGCCGACCTGAACCTGGTGACGCAGATCGTCAAGCCGCCGGTCCTGACCTGGGTTCCCCGCGTGCGGCCGCACGTGCTCGGGGTCATCTCGATCCGCGGAGCGGTCGTGACGCTCGTCGATCTTCGCCAGCTCATCGGCCTCAGCCCGACCTCCTGGCCCCGCACGAGCCGCGTGCTCCTCACGAGCCACGGGGGCGAGCCGATAGGGCTCCTCGTCGACCGCGTGACGCACGTACATCGCGTCTCGGTTGAGGAGTTCGAGACCGGCCTCGCCCTCGAGGAGAGCGCCCGGACAGAGTGCGTCCTCGGCATCGCGCGGCCGAACCCGACGACCCGCGTGACCATCCTCGACGTCGTCGGCGTCCTCACGGAGCTGATGCGATGAAGTTCGATCTCTTCGGCAGGCTGTCCGGGCCGCGCCCCGAGGACGAGCACAAGCTGATCGTCTTCCGGATCGCGGAGATCCGTTGCGGCCTCGGCATCATGGGCGTGCGCGAGATCGTGAACCCCGGCCGGATCGTGCCGATCCCGACGGCGCCGCCGTTCGTCCTCGGCGCGGCGGATCACAGGAGCTCGCTCGTCCCGGTGGTCGACCTGCGCCGCAGGCTCGGGCTGCCGCCCGCGCCCTCCCCCCGCGCGAAGTGGGTCGTCGCGCTGTCCGGCGGCCGGGAAGTCGCGCTGGTCGTCGACGTGGTCACCGGCGTCGTGTCCATCGGCGCAGCGGAGAAACGCGAGCGGCACCCGCTGACGGACGGCACGGACGTCGCGTGGGTCAAGGCGGTCTACGGCGGCGCGGCCGGGCTCCTGTTCGAGCTCGACGTCGAGGCGATCCTCGGGGTCGACGTGCCGGTCGCACCGGAGGCAGTCTCTTGATGTTTTCCGCAGATCAGATCGCGTCCCGCCTCCTCGATCAGAGCCCCGAGGTCCGGCGCCGCGCCTTGAGGCAGCTCGCGCTCCTCCCGCCAGCCGACGCCATCCGGCTCGGCATGCTCGCCCTCGGAGACGGGGACTGGCGCGTGCGCAAGGAGACCGTGGCGGTGCTCAGCGAGCTCGGGGACGGCGCCGAGCTCGTCGCCGCCCTGCTCGAGGCGATCGAGCAGGACGACAACGTCGGCCTGCGCAACGCCGCGGCCGAGGCGCTCGCCCACGTTCGGGGACCGGCGTTCGAGCTCGTCGTCGCGCGCCTCGACGCGCTCGAGGGAACGACCCGCAAGATCGCGCTCGAGGTGATCGGGCGATCGGCGGACGTGCGCGCCTCAGGGATCCTGATCGACCACCTCTCGAGTGCGGACGCGAACCTCGCAGCGACCGCCGCCGAGCTGCTCGGCGAGCACGGAGGCGCGGCGACCGTGGCCGCGCTCGCCGGCTGCCTCGAGAGCGGGAACCCGATGCTCGCCCTCGCCGCGCTCCAGTCGCTCAACCGGCTCGGGGCGAGCCTCCCGTTCGACAGGCTCGAGCCGCTCTGCGGGACGCCGCTGTACGGGATGGAGATCATGGCCGCGCTCGGCCGATCCGGCGATCCGGCGGCGGTCCACGTCATCCTCCGGCGGGTGGCCGAGGAGCCCGCGGCCGCGAAGGCGCTGACGCTCCTCCACGAGCGCGGGCAGCCGGCCGCGGCCGCGGTCGAGGGTGCGCTCGGGATGGCGAGCCCCGGCGTGCTCGACGCGCTCGCCGAGCTCGCCATGCGGGGCGATGCCCTGGAGCGGCGCGCCGCCGTGCTGTGCCTCCTGTGGTCCAGGCGCGCCGAGCACGTCTCGCTGCTGGTGACGCTCGCGCAGGAGGAGTCGCTGCACCCGATTGTCATCGAGGGGCTCGCGGCGTGGAGCGCCGCGGCGATCGCGGCCCTGGACGCGCTGCTCCCGAAGGCCCGCGGGCGCCTGCTCGCCTCCGTGATCAGCGTCCTCGGCCGCCTCGTCGACGACCCCGGCGGGCTGGCCCGCGCACCGCTGTTCTCCGCGCACCTGAACTCGGCGGATCTCGTCGTCGCGACCGCGGCGGCCGGAGCGCTCGCGCGTTTCGGTGACGACTCGTCGGTCGCGCGCCTCATCGAGCTCGCCGCGTCCCCGCAGGAGCGCGTCCGGCGGTCCGCGGGGCACGCGCTCGCCCAGATCGGCGTCCGGCACCCGGAGCCGGTGCGCGTTGCGCTGCGAGGCCTCGGGCTCGAGGGCGATCGCGGCGTCGAGCTGATGCGCGCCTACCAGGTCGTCGGGCGGCCAGAGGACGTCCCGTCGCTCGCGGCGGCGGCCTCCTCTCCGCTCCCCCAGCTCCGGCGCGCGGCGCTCGGGGCGATCGCGGCGATCGCCGGGCCCGGCGCGGTGGACACGATCTCGCTCGCCATGACCGACGAGAACGCGGACGTCCGGACGGCCGCGGTGGCCGCGCTCTCCCGGATCGGGCCCGCCGCGTCGGAGACGATCGTCTCGGCGCTACGGACCGCCGATGGGCCGCTCCGCGCCGCCTTGGTCCGCGCGCTCGGCCGCGTCGGCCACCCAGAGGCGCCGGCGATCCTGCGCGGGCTCGCCCGCGAGTCGGCCGAATTGGCGATGGCCTCCATCGAGGCGTTCCAGAGCCTCGGGCTCGATCCAGGGGAGCTGAAGGGGGAGCTCCTCCACCACAGGGAGGCGGAGGTCGCCAAGAAGGCGCTCGTCCTGCTCGACGAGTCGGTGACGGACGCCGAGCTCGTCGCGCTGCTCGTCGCCGACGCCTGGGACGTCCGGCTCGCCGCGGTCGAAAGGCTGTCTCGGCGGGCGAGGGGCGCCCCGGGGATCGTGGGCGCGCTCCGCGCGGCGCTCGCTGACGAGGAGGACGATCTCGTCCGCGCCTCGATCGAGCGGTCGCTCTCGGCCCTCGGCGGGGAGCAGTAGCATGCGGCTCTGCGATCCCTCCTTCCCGCTGTCCCCCGAGCGCTTCCGGCTGCTGCGCGATCACATCAACCGGCGGTTCGGCATCTACTTCGGGGACGACGATCGCTACCTCGTCGAGAGCCGCCTCGCGGAGCGCCTCGTGCAGCTCGAGATCGAGTCGTTCGACGACTACCACAACTTCCTCCTGTACAACCCGAGCGGCGAGGAGGAGGCGGAGCAGGCGGCCGAGATCCTGACGACGAACGAGACCTACTTCTTCCGCGAGGAGTACCAGCTGCGGGCGTTCGCCAGGGAGGTCCTGCCGCGGCTCCGCGAGCGCCTCGGCAGCCGCCGGCGCCTCATGATCTGGTCCGCGGGCTGCTCGTCCGGCGAGGAGGCGTACACGATCGCGATGATCGTGCTCGACTCGGGCCTGTTCCAGGGCTGGGACGTGCGCATCTTCGGCAGCGATCTGAGCTCGCGCATGCTCGCCAAGGCGCGCCGCGGGATCTTCGGCGGCGCCGCGTTCCGCACGACCCCCGAGGCGATTCAGCGCCGCCACTTCGTCGAGGTCGAGCCCGGGCAGTGGCGGATCGGCGACGACGTCCGCGCCCTGTGCCACTTCGGGCACCTGAACCTCCTCGACGAGGAGAAGATCGTGTTCGTCGGCCGCGCGGACGCGGTGTTCTGTCGCAACGTGCTCATCTACTTCGACAAGCGCTCCAAGAGGAAGGGGATAAACATCCTGTACGATCGCCTCTCCGATGGCGGCTACCTCCTGCTCGGCCACACGGAGTCGCTGCTCAACCTGTCCACGGCGTTCGAGATCGTCCACCTGTCGGAGGATCTCGTCTACCGCCGCCCCGAGGTCGGTCGTGGCGCTTGAGCGGCGGATCAAGGTGCTCGTCGTCGACGACTCCGCGTACAACCGCAAGGCGATCTCCGAGATCCTCGAGGGGATCCCCGAGGCGGCGGTCGTAGGCAAGGCGGCCGACGGCCAGGAGGCGCTCCAGCTCGCGCTCCTCGAGCGGCCCGACGTCATCACGCTCGACCTCGAGATGCCGCGCATGGACGGCTTCGCGTTCCTGCGGCTCCTCATGTCCGCGCAGCCCACGCCCGTGATCGTCATCAGCGCCTACGCCGAGAAGGAGAACGTGTTCCGCGCGCTCGAGCTCGGCGCGCTCGACTTCGTCGCCAAGCCGACCTCCAAGATCTCGCCGGAGATCTACGACATCCGCGAGGAGGTGCTGCGCAAGGTCCGGCTCGCGGCCGAGGTCGGTCCGCACACGCTGCACAGGCTCCAGTCGTACCTGCCCGCGGACCTGTCGCCGACCGGCGGCTACCCGGTCGCGGCGCCGGCGCGCGTCAAGACGCACGCCGCAGGAAAGGCCCCGGCGGCCGAGCGGATCGTCGTCATCGCCGCGTCCACGGGCGGCCCGGCCACGCTGACGCGGATCCTGAGCGCGTTGCCAGCGGATCTCGACGCGGGAATCGCCGTGGCGCAGCACATGCCGCCGCGCTTCACGACCACGTTCTCGGAGCGCCTCGGCAAGCAGTGCGCGCTCCGGGTCACCGAGCTCACCGCGCTCGACGTGCTCCGAAGCGGCACGGTGTACATAGCGCCCGGCGACCACAACCTCGAGATCACCGCCGCGGCGCAGGGGGCGGTAGTCAAGGCGGTGCGGCCGTCGCCGAAGGACAAGTACGTCCCGTCCGGGAACCTCCTGTTCCAGAGCGCGGCGCACACCTTGCGCGAGAAGGTGCTCGGCGTGGTGCTCACCGGCATGGGCGACGACGGCGCTGCGGGCGCGCTCGCGGTGTCCGGCGCGGGCGGGGAGATCCTCGTCGAGTCGCGCGAGACCGCGATCGTGGACGGCATGCCGAGCGCGGCGCTGCGCAGCGTCCCGGGCGCGACCGAGATCCCGGCCGACAAGATCGCCCTCCGCATCGCGCAGTTCGCGCGCGGGGCGGGGTGATAGGAAAGCCGTCGATCAGCTTGAGGCTTGGTGATCGGCGAGGAATCCGTCGCTGACGCAGATCGCACAGAGCTGTGCGTCCTCTTCGAAGGCCACGCACGAGTGGCCCAACGGGCACTGCGGCTCCGGGGTGCACGCGCTCAGGCAGTGGGTGTCCGTGCCGTCGGACAGGCAGATCCCGTCCGGGTCGTCGCTCGCCGTCGTGCACGGCGACTCGGGATCGCACTCGACCGGCTCCATGTCCTGATCCGCGAGGCAGGCGCCGACCCCGTCGCCGGAGCCGACGTCCCCGCACCCGACCTCCACCCCCTCGAACTGCGGGTACTCCTCCCCGTCGCAGAGCACGACGTTGGCCGGGAGGAAGCAGAAGCACCCCTGCCCGCCCTCCCCGTCCAAATCCGCGGCGACGTATTCGCCCCAGCACGCGGGCGCGGTCTCGCAGCACGGGCTCTCGATCATGCCGCACACCGCCTCGCCGCCGTCCGCGTCCTCTCCGTCGCATCCCACGGCGAGCAGCACGAGCAGCGCCGAGGCGATCCGCACAAGCGATCCCATGGCGTCCCTCCCTTCGTTTTCTCAACGACGGCGAGTTCAGCACGACCTCAAATATTCTTTTTTTTTCGCCTTTCCCCTCCATGGCCCCGCTCCGGCGCGCGGACGGTTGACATCACTGAACGCGTCACTAACTTGCGTTGAGGCTCGACCGTTGTTCGGGAGCTCCACGCGGGGGGCGCGTGGCGTTCCCTTTTTCCAGGAGGAGGAGCTCGTGTTCGTAAAAGAAATTCTGGATCAGAAGAGCAAGGATCTCTGGACCGTCTCTCCCGACGCGTCGGTCTTCGACGCCCTCAAGCTCATGGCGGACAAGGGCGTCGGCGCGCTCGTCGTGCTCGGGAAGGAAGACGTCGTGGGTATCATCTCGGAGCGGGACTATGCCCGCAAGATCATCCTCCACGGCAAGGTCTCGAAGGACACGCCCGTCCGGGAGATCATGTCCACCCAGGTCTACGGCGTGCAACTCGACACGACCGCCGAGGAGTGCATGACCATCATGACGGATAAGCGCTTCCGGCACCTCCCCGTCTGCAAGGACGGGAAGATCGTCGGCGTCGTCTCCATCGGCGACATCGTCAAGGCCATCATCAGCCAGCAGAAGATCACCATCGGCCACCTCGAAGACTACGTCATGGGCAAGTACCCGGGCTGAGAGCGCCGCCTCCTTGACCTCTCCGTCCAGGTGCCGGAGACTCGCGTCGTGCCGATTTCGATCCGCATCGGGCTCGTGCTGCTCGCGCTCGCCCAGGCCTGCGACGGCGCGCCGAGGGCGGAGAAGCCGGGAGCGCCGGGGCGCCCGGGGCTCGCGACCTCTCCCGTCACCGCGCGCGGCGTCGAGCTGCGCGTGCCGCAGCCGGGCGGCGACGTCGTGATCGCCGGCGAGATCCTGACGATCGGCCGGGATTGGAGCGCGACCCTAGAAGGCGACGTGCGCGTGCGGTCCGGGGGCGCGATGCCGTTCGAGGCGACCGCGGCGCGGGCTTCCATCGCGAGCGGCGGGCGCTCGGCCGTGCTCGAGGGCGGCGTGCGCGCCTCGCTCTCCGTCGGGCGCGCGGCGGGCGACGCGGGGGCCGCGGATGACTGAGCTCCGGACAATCCGGATCGCGCTCCTCACCGCGGCGATCGCGTGGTGCGCGTCCGCACCCGCCCAGAAGGCGCCGGACCGCGTCGAGGTCGAGGCGGACCGGCTCACCATCGATCAGGGGAAGCACAGCGCGCGGTTCGTGGGCTCCGTCGTGGCGCGCTACGGCGAGCTCACACTCACCTGCGACGAGATGACGGCGACCTACGACGAGCGCGGCGCCATCGCGTCGCTCGAGGCGAGGGGCCGGGTGGGCGTCCGGCGCGGCGACGCCACGGCCGAGGCCCGATCCGCGCGGCTCGACGTGAAGCGGAAGACGCTCGTGCTCGAGGGCGCGCCCGTGGTGACACGCGGGCCGCACCGCCTGTCCGGAAAGCGGGTCGAGGTCCGGCTCGACACCGGCGCCGTCGAGGTGCTCGAGGCGCGCGGCACCTTCGCGTTCCCGCTCGAGGGCGGAAGATGAGCTCGCGGCTCGTCGCCGAGGGGCTCGAGAAGTCGTTCCGCGGGCGCCGGGTCGTCGACGGCGTCTCGCTCGCCGTGGCGCAGGGCGAGGTCGTGAGCCTCCTCGGCCCGAACGGCGCGGGCAAGACGACCGCGTTCAAGCTGATGCTCGGCCTCCTGAAACCGGATCGCGGCACGGTGTCGTTCGACGGGCCGCTCGACGGGCTGCCGCTGCACCTGCGCGCGCGGCGCGGCCTGGGCTACCTGCCCCAGGGCGCCTCGGTCTTCCGCGGGCTGACCGTTCGCGGCAACCTGCTCGCCGTGCTCGAGGCGCGCGGGCACCAATCCCCGGCGGCGCGCTCGAACGAGCTGCTCGAGCGGTTCGGCCTCGGAAATCTCGCGGACGGGCGCGCGGGTGCGCTTTCCGGCGGCGAACGGAGGCGGCTCGAGTTCGCGAGGGCGCTCGCCTCCTCGCCCCGCCTGCTGCTCGTCGACGAACCGTTCGCCGGCGTCGATCCGCTCGCCGCGCGGGAGATAGCAAACGCCATCGCCGATCTCGCGCGCGACGGGGTCGGCGTGCTGCTCACGGATCACACGGTGCGGGAGGCGCTCGGCGCGAGCGATCGGGTCTACATCATCGCCGAGGGACGCATCGTCGTGGACGGCACACCGGCCGAGGTCGTGCGAAGCGATCTCGCGCGCCGCCTCTACCTCGGCGAGGGGTTCGACGCGTCCGCCTGAGCGCGGGCCGGGGCCGGCTCCCGATCGCAGAGCGTCCACGCCGACGCCCCGGCCGTCGTGAAGACGAGCGCCGCGGCCAGCGCGACGGCGACGAACGCCGCGCGGGCCCTCCACCTGCCCGCGATCTGCGCCACCCAGAAGACGAGCACGGCGGCGGCGGCGATCGCGATCAGCCGTTCGAGCGACCACGGGACGAGGAGGGCGTCGAGCGCTTCGCCCGCGTGCTTGATCTGAAACGCCACGATCCAGGGCAGCGAGAAGCCTCCTATCAGATTCCCGGCCGTGTCGTACCCGCACCCCGCGGGCCCCGTGCGCCGATCCGAGATCCCGCGCACGCCGAGCACCACGGCCGCCGCCGAGATCGCGAAGCCGAGCCAGCCGATCCCCGGCAGCCAACCGAGGGAGATGCCTATCAAGCTGAACGCGAGCGACAGGACGTGCACGGCGGCGACCTCCAGTGAGTCGGACACGAGGCGAAGTACCGTATCACGACCTTCGACGCCAATGAAGGTCGCGCGGCGAAAAAGGGTTGTCGCGACCGCGCCTCGACCCATACTATCCGGCGCGACCGAAGGGAGGTCACCGACCGATGACGAAGATCACCGAGACCGCGCTCAGGGACGCGCACCAGTCGTTGTTCGCGACGCGCATGCGCACGGAGGACGTCGTGGCGACGGCACCGCTGCTCGATCGCGTCGGCTTCGCCTCGCTCGAGGCGTGGGGCGGGGCGACGTTCGACTCGTGCCTCCGCTTCCTCGCCGAGGATCCGTGGGAGCGGCTGCGCCGGGTGAAGGCCGCGGCGCCGAGCACGCCTATCCAGATGCTGCTGCGCGGGCAGAACCTGGTGGGCTACCGCAACTACGCGGACGATGTCGTCGACGAGTTCGTGCGGCTCGCCGCGGCGAACGGCGTCGACGTGTTCCGCGTGTTCGACGCTCTGAACGACACGCGCAACATGGAGCGCGCGCTCGCGGCGATCAAGAGGACCGGGAAGCACGCGCAAGGGGCCATCTCCTACACGACGAGCCCGGTGCACTCGACCGAGTCGTTCATCGAGACGGTGCGCACGCTCGCGGAACTCGGCTGCGATTCGATCTGCATCAAGGACATGTCCGGCATCATCATGCCGCGCGTGGCCCACGACCTCATCAAGGCGCTCAAGAAGGCGGTCGGCCTGCCGGTCGTGCTCCACTCCCACTGCACCGCCGGGACCGCCCCGATGGCGTACCAGGCCGCGATCGACGCGGGCGTCGACCGGCTCGACTGCGCGATCTCGCCCATCGGCGGCGGCACGGCGCAGCCGCACACCGAGAGCATCGCGTACGCGGTGCGGGGCACGCCGGAGGACGCCGGGGTCGACTTCGGCGCGCTCGCGTCCGTCACCGAGGCGTTCAAGGCGATCCGCGAGAAATACCTCCCGCTCATCGAGCCGATCTCGGAGCGCGTCGACACGCGCGTGCTCCTGTACCAGCTCCCGGGCGGCATGCTGTCGAACCTGCTCAGCCAGCTCAAGGCGCAGAACAAGCTCGACAGGTTCGAGGAAGTGCTCGACGAGGTGCCGCGCGTCCGCGCCGACTGCGGGTACCCGCCGCTGGTCACGCCCACGAGCCAGATCGTCGGCACCCAGGCGGTGTTCAACGTGCTCATGGGCCGGTACAAGGTCGTGAGCAAGGAGACCAAGGCGCTCGTCCAGGGCGGCTACGGCCGCACGCCCCAGCCCATCGATCCCGAGTTCGCGAAGAAGATCCTCGGCGGCGGGAAGCAGATCGAGGGGCGCGCCGCCGACCACCTCGCGCCGGAGCTCGACGCGCTGCGCGCCGAGCACGAGCCCACGGGCCTCGTCAAGCGGCCCGAGGATCTGCTCACGCTCGCCATGAACCCGCAGGTCGGCAAGGCGTTCCTCGCGGGCGAGGTGAAGGCCGAGAAGGCGCCCTGGGAAGGCTAGGCCCGGCCCTTCGGCGCGCCCTTCCGGAAACCCAAGAGCTCGCGCATCGCGTCGAGCCAGACGCGGTTGAACACCGCGCTCAAGGCCAGGTACGCCGCTCCGATGACCGCCACGCCGACGATCAGGCGGATCGGCGGCGCGGTGAACGGCCAGGCGGCGGCGAACCCGGCAAGGCCGGCCACCGCGGACAGGACGAACGGCACGATCATCTGCACGAGGTACTCACCGAACTTCGCGCCACATTGGGACCGAACGAGGAAGTACCAGTTCGGCACGAAACCGACGGCGACGACACCGAACATTGCAACCGCCATGCCGGTGGCGCCGAACCGACTCCCGATCCAGATGGCGGGCGGCGTGATGAACATCCAAACGAGGTTCCATTTGAAGGCGAGATCCGCCCTGCCCATCGCCAGGAGGAGGCTTCCGACCGGGTTTCCCGTGGACCGCAAGAGGCCCCAGCACGCGAACACTTGAAGGAGCGGCACGACGCCAGCCCATTTCTCACCCAGGAGCAGCCGCACCGCCTCCGGAGCGAACACGGCGAGACCGACATAGATCGGGAAGTTCACCGACGAGACCATTCGAATGGTCTGCAGGTAGACTTGCCGCAGCAGGGCGGCGTCGCCCTGGGCCTTTGCCATCACCGGCATTCCCACCTGCGTCACGATCGGGTTGATCATCATGGCGACGCGCAGGCTCAGGTTCCTCGGGACGCTGTACAATCCCATCGCCGAGGCGCCGAGCAGTTTCCCGCCGAGCATGATGTCCACCTGGGAATTGAACGTGTTCACGAGGTTGTTGCCGATCATGTATGCGCCGAACCTGAGGAATCCGGCGATGCTTGGCAGGTTGAAGACGAGGCGCGGACGCCACCCACGGGACAAGAGGATCCAGTTCAGCGCCGTCCTCGTCACCGCCGTCGCCACGCCGCCCAAAACCAGCGAATAGACGCCCCCGCCGCCGAACGCGACCGCAACGGCCGTGACGAAACCGACGAGGCTGGCGGGCAGATCGACCGCAGTGAGCGCGGCGAAGGCGAGCTCCTTCTGCGCGACGATGCGGATCTGCAGCCCGGCCGCGTCGACGATCATACCCGTGCAGGTCAGCATCAGCAGCGGCCGGATCTCCATGTCGCCGTAGAACCGAGCGATGAGCGGGCTGGCCGCGACGACGATCGCAGCGAGGGCGGTGCTCGCGCCGATGTTCAGCCAGTACAGGCTCGACTTCTGTGTTTCGTCGATGTCCTGGTAGTGGATGATCGCGTTGCTCACGCCGGCGTCGGCGAAGATCTGCAGGAACGCCATCACCGAGGCGACGATCGCCATGAGCCCGAAGTCGGAGGGGGCGAGCAACCTCGCCAGGATCACCATCTGCACGAGCTGGAGGCCCAGCTTCACGACCGACGACAACGCCGTCCAGCGCACGCCCGAGAACGCCTGCCGCTTCAGGCTCGGGGTTTTCGGGCCGTCACGAAGTACCAAGCGGTCTCGCCTTCTGCGGGAAAGAGACGATCCATAACCGGTGCGGCGACCTGGTCCGCATACCAGATCGGCGCGAACAACCGCCGCGTCACGCGTCCCCAAGCACCCCGAGTGAACCTCGTCGTATGATAATTAAACTTCAGCACCCAGGTGGTCCAGAAACCGGTGAAGGCCTCGATCTCGATCTGCGCGAACCCGGCCTCCCCGAGCAGCTTCAGAAGACCGAACCGCGTGTACCGGAAGAAATCCCAAGGTTCCTCGTGCACGTGCCACTGAAACGGCACAGCCAAGAACAGGCCGCCGCCAGGACGCAGGATCCTGAACGCCTCGCACAGCATCTTCCGCGGCTCGGAAAGATGCTCCAGGACCTGAAACGAGACCACGTTGTCGGCGACCTCGCTCTCGATGGGGAGATCCTTGTTCAGATCGGCGACGATATCCGCGCGCAGGTCGTGCAGCGTGTTCGACCAGTCCACGCCGACGTAGCTGCTCGCGTGCTGGAGGATGTCTTTCTCGTACGGGCGTTCGCCGCAGCCGAGATCGTACACGCAGCCGGTCATGCTCGCGACGCGCTTCGCCACCTGGGCGTCGTTCAGCTTGTAGGCGAGCCAGTTGTAGGTCATCGAGGCCCAGTCGTGCACGTCTCAAGCCCTTTCATAGACATAGAAATCGGAGAAGGATCCCTCGTCGTCGTTTCCGGCGTAGGGGTACGCGTTCGGGACGTGCTGGACAAGCCGCCACGCCGGCCGCTCGCGCGCGACCCAATCCGTGAACTTCCGGTGCCTGACATGAACGGCGGTTTCGGTCGGTCGGCTCTCCTCATTAGAAGCGTAGAACACTGCGAACCGCTCAGACCAATCGAACATCTTTCCCATGTACTCTTCGAAAACGCGGTCCTCCACGAGGTGAAAAACGACGTCCAAGGACAGGGTCAGGTGCGCCCGCTCGCCACGGTATTCGGACATCATTGCGAACCGCTTCGTCGAATCTGCCCGAAAAACGGCTCGGCACATCTCGACCGCCTTCTCGCTCACATCGAACCCCAAGTACTGCGGGTATTCGGCGAAACGCAGCTGGTTGCCATCCCCGCATCCGAGCTCGATGATCGACGCGATCTCGTGATCGCGGACGAAGGCGTTCAGAAACTCCGCCTTGAACTGGGCGAACTTGTCGTACGATCCGACTCCGGAAGTGCCGCCCTGCCGGTACCGGTTCTCCCAATAGTGCGCTGAATCGAACGGCGCAAGCCGCGTTTTCCGGATCAACCTGTACCCGCGGGACAGGATCGGGCCGGCGATCGGAATTGCGGCGACAATTAGCTTTAATTCGTTCTTCCAGTGCTCAAACATGTGGGAATCCATATGCACCGACCATTGCCTGGATCTGCCGGTCGTTGCCTCCCTGGAGGTAGTTGTACTGCGCAAGACCTCCAACCCGGAAACCGGGCCATTCGGTGAAGACCCGACGTTTCCCAATCTTCCGCGACCTACCACGGTTGAGCCGCACCATCCAATAGAGCCAGATATCGTCCCCGCTAGGGCACAGCTCGCGGAACAGGTCCTCCCGCAGGACATCCGAGTAAAACACGCCGGGCGGATAGAGCACGCCACCGACGCCGGTGGGGAACACCAAGGAAGAAGTGCCGTTTGATCGAGTGTCGAGCGACCAATCCAGGTAAGGGGCTGGCTGCCCGCTCTCGCCCAAGCGGACGCTGTTCGCGCGGTGGCACATCACGGTTCGCCGGTCCTCGGTGTGGGCGCGCACGAGCTCCTCAAGCCATGTCGGCCAGTAGTAGACGTCGTCATCGGCAGTAACGATCACCGCCCCCGGCATCTCACGCAGAGTTGGGATGATCTTCTTGTAGGAAAGCAAATCCTCGCAAAACCGGATCTCAAGCCCCGCGTCCACGAGCCCAAGAAGTTGCTCGTCCAAAGCGGCTCTGTCGTCGTGCGCGATCCACAAAATGATCCGATCTGCGGCCACGGTCTGCGACAAGAGGCACTTCAGGGTCGATCCGAGGTAGGAGAACCGTTTCGGGTACGATGTCAACGAAACGACGAGCGGCGCCGAGAGACCGTGCGGAGTTCCTGACCGTCTTCGTGCCAAGCGGAGGTTGGCCCATCCGGCGAACAGCACCGGTTTGACGCTCTTCTGCCACTCGACATGGAACCGGGTGCGAGCCCGACGGAGCAGACCTCCACCCATCTATCTCCTCACCTCGGGTGCACCGGCGGAGCCCATCCTCGCCTCTCTTCCGTCGCGGTGCGGTGGCACGATCGTCGTCACGAGGAGTCTCCTCGCCGCAACAATACCGGATCCGGGGATTCGTTCAACCCCGGGTTCCAGCCGGCAAAGGCTCGCGCCGCTACGGCTGCCCGTTACGGCTGGCGCCGGCCTTTGTTTGCCACTACATTGGATGGTCGTGGGCCTTCTGTCGAAAGAATCGTTCACCCGACTCGCGGGACGCTGGCCCGTCTCCGAAGGGATCTTCACGGCGCGGCGTGTGCTCGCGCGTCTGGCGGGACGTTCCAAGGGCGTCATCATCGAGCACGGCGTCCGGCTCGACGGCCGCACCGAGATCGAAGGCAGGAGCCGTCTCCTGAAAAACGCGTCGGTCCAGGGCGCGCAGATCGGTTTCGGATCCTATGTGGGCATGGATTCGATTCTCGACGGCGTGCGAATCGGCAGATTCTGCTCCATCGGACCCTACGTCCGGGTCGTGACCGGGCGCCATCCGACAAAGAAGATCGTCTCCACGCATCCGGCGTTCTACTCGATCCGGCACCAGGGCGGCTTCGGGTACGCGGAGTCTCAGCTCGTCGACGAGTTCGCCTACGCCGACGAAGCGACGCGGGCGACGGTGATCATCGGGAACGACGTTTGGATCGGGCACGGCGCAACGCTGGTCGCCGGCATCCGCATCGGAGACGGCGCCGTGATTGGCGCGAGCAGCCTGGTGACCAAAGACGTAGCGCCGTTCACGATCAATTTCGGCGTGCCCTCGAAGACCGTCTCCCATCGATTCGATCCGGAGGAGATCGCGCTGCTGCTTGATTCCCGTTGGTGGGACCGCCCGGAGGAGTGGATCCGCGAGAACGCGCATCTCTTCGCCGACATCGCCGCGTTCACGAAAGCGCTCTCTCCTCGAGGCGACGGGGGATGACGCGGGCCGGAGACGAGCGCGAGAGCCCTGCGATCGTGGTGCTCGGTCACAGCCGCCCTTCGGCGCTCGCGCGGCTCCTCGGCTCGCTCGAGCGCGCCGCGGTACCCGACGGGACAGCGCTTGTCGTCAGCATCGACGGAGGCGGGGATCCGCAGGTGGCGCAGGTGGCGCGCGCCGCGCGGTGGCCGTTCGGCCCACTGGAGGTCGCGATCCGAGAGCAAAACCTCGGGTTGCGCGCTCATGTTCTCGCCTGCGGCGATCTCGTGGAACGGTTCGGCTCGATCGTGATGCTCGAAGACGATCTACTCGTCTCGCGCCGGTTCTACGCGTTCGCCGCGCAGGCGCTAGCCCGCTATGCCGACGATCCCGCAATCGCGGGTGTCTCCCTGTACGCCCACAGGATCAGCATCGAGGCGCGGCTTCCGTTCTGGCCGATCGAGGACGGGGGTGACACCTACTTCCTGCAGCTGCCGTCCTCGTGGGGTCAGGCGTGGACACGCGATCAGTGGCGACGTTTCAGGCGTTGGCTCGACGGCGATCGGGGAGGTTTCGACTTCACCCGGCTCCCCCCGCACATCGCAGCATGGCCTGATTCGTCATGGCTCAAGTACTTCGCGGCGTTTGCCGTCGCGACGGACTCGTTCGTGGTGTACCCACGGGTGTCGCTGACGACCAACTTCAACGATTGCGGAACACACGTCCGTTTTGCGAACCAGCGGTTCCAGGTGCCGCTCCGGCTGGACGGGGAGGAATACCGTTTCCGCGCGCTCGAGGAGTCCGCCGCGGTATACGACGTCTTCTTCGAGCTGCTTCCGGCGCGCCTGCACGCCCTGTGCCCCTCACTCGGGGACTACAGTCTCGACGTAGACCTGTACGGTACCAAATGCGCCGCCCACGTGTCTGCGCCATGGGTGCTGACGACCCGGCGCTGCGCGCGGATCGAGCGCGGTTTCGGCAGGATGCTCAAGCCTCATGAGCTGAACGTGATCCACGGGGTTCCCGGCGATGCGATCCGCTTCGCCCGCGCCTGCGAAATCATCCGAGAGGCCCCGACATTCCTCCGCGACGTGGCGCAGCGTCGCAGCGACAACGCCTACTTCTTCAGGACCGCACCCGCCCCGGACGCCGCCACGATAGCCGCGGACGCCCTCGATCTCTTCAGGAGCACCATCCGCGCGCTCACAGCTTCTCGGCGACGATGACGATGCAGTCGCCGCGGCCGTGGATCAGATCGCCGATCCGGGTGATCAAGCCACCGAGCCCCACTGCCGAAAGGCGAACGCGCTTCCCGTACCAGGAGCCGGGAGCCCCTTCGCGCGGAGCCTCATAGCGGCGCTGGTGGACGCTCCAGGTGGCCGGCGTCACCTCCCTGTAGCGCACGATTCCGAAGTCGTGATCCCCGCACGCGATCTCGATCGCTCGGCGCGTGTAGAGGATCTGGTGGTACGGCGCATGGATATTGATCCACCGCCTGCCGTGGCGTGCGCGGTGACGGGATGCGAAGTTGGGAGTGGACAGCGCGATCCGACCCCCATGCCGCAGAAGCCGCCGGCACGGCTCAAGCAGCTCCCCCGGGTCGCCGACGTGCTCGAGGAGTTGGCTCGCCAGGACGCCGTCGAACTCGCCGGCGTGCGCCCGGGAGAACTCGTCGAGGGGAGTCGCGTGGGCCTCGAGCCCGGCGTCCCGCAACGCCTCGACCTTGCGGACGTCGAGCTCGAGCCCGACCCACGTCCCACCCCGCAGGCGGACAATCGCCTCGCTCCCGCCGGTGCCGCAGCCGACGTCGAGCACGTGCCCGCTCCCCAGCTCGAACGCCAGCTCCGGGGATCTGTTGACTCCGGAGATCAGGGCGCCTATCGCCGCCGAAATCGGACCCTGCCGTCCCGCGGTCTCCGCTCGTCCCGGGTAGTAGCGGCCGTACAGCTCGGACATCCGTTCCTTCGGGAGCGGATCCCGGAGAAACCCCGCGCCGCAGCTGCGGCAGCCCGCGAGCGTAAACCTGCCTGCGAAGCCGTACCTGTCATCGTATACCTCGTGCTGATTGTCGGTGTCTCGGCCACCGCAAACCGGGCAGAATTCCCGCATCGCCGTACTTTCCTCCCTTTGGCATTAGCCGGCGAGCACCTTGCCGATCTTCTTATTGATCTCCTCTTCGATCTTCGGTTTGAGCAGCTTGGCCATCATGCCGAGCGTCACCTCGAGCGTCAGCTCGGTCGGCGATATCGTGAGCGTCCCTTGCTTGAGCCCGGCGCCGTCGAGGAGGCACCTGTCGCCGTCCCAGCGGTAGCGGATGCCGTACTTGGCCTTGAGATCCTTCGCGAGCTCCTCGAGCCGGCCGCGCAGGACGCCGGTTTCAACGCTGTGGTTCTTCCTGATGATGATGTCCGCCATCGCTCTCTCCTCGGTTGGAGGGGCGACTATACACAGCGCCGCGGCTCCGCGCGAGGGGGAACGAGGAGCCCCTCGTAGACGTCGAGCACCCGCCGCGCGACGGCCGTTTCCGAGAGCGGTCCGACGACGTCGCGACCGTTGGAGCGGCGCGCCCCCTCGAGCACGCGGACGAGCGCGGCGCCGAGCGCGGCCGGCGCCCGATCCGCGATCTCCGACGGCGAGACGCCGGCGATCCGCGCCCGCACGTCGCCGACCTCGACGGTGACGACCGGGAGGTTGCAGGCGAGCGCCTCCTTCACGATCGTCGAGCTGCCCTCGTGATCGCTCGTCAGGATCAGGCAGTCCGCGGCGTTCAGGTAGTCGGGGACGCGGTCGGGCTCGACAGAGACGAGTGGCTCGAGGCGGACGGCGGGGAGCGTCTTCCGCGCCTCGGCCACGGCCGCCTCCGCGAGATCCCGGCGCTTCCCGGGCGACGGGTTCCCCGCGTTGAACAGGACGACGCGCGCCTCGAGGTCCCAGCCCAGAGCGCGCCGCGCCTCATCGCGCGGCCGCGGGCGGAACAGCTCGAGGTCGACGCCCATGGGGATCACCGAGGCGCGATCCCTGCGCCAGACGAGCCGGCGCTCGAGCTCCTCGCTGACGCAGATGATCCGGTCCGCGCGCAACGCCGCGAGCTGCGATAGGGCGTGGGTCGCTGCCCCGAGCGCGGGGTCCAGGTGCGGCACGGGGTTCAGATCGCTCCCGTGGAAGGTCACGACGAGCGGCAGCGAGGTGCTCACCGCGCACAGGAAGGCGGAGCCGCTGCCGTAGTGGGCGTGGACGAGATCCGGTGCGACCGCGCGGATCTCTCGCTCGAGGCGCCGCCGCTCTCGGAGGAGGCTCGAGAAGCTGCGCGACGGATCGAGGAGGAACTGTCTGACGTCGACCCCGAGCGCGCCGAGCGCCTCAGCCTGGCGTCGAGAGAAGATCATCTCGATCCCGCCCGGCCTGCCCGGGATGACGATCATCGCCTTCAAGGCGACCCCCCCTCGGCGAGCCGCTCGACGACGGAGAACACCGGCCTGAGCGTGACCATCCAGTCGAGGTGCGTCCGGCAGTACACCGCCGCGCGCTCGCCCATCGAGCGCCTGAGCGCCGCGTCGTCGAACAGGCGGGCGAGCTCGCGGCCGAACGAAGCGGCGTCCCCGGGCGTGTACCTCGCGCCGAGCCCGTTCGCCTCGACGAAATCGTAGTACGGCGCGCGCGGCACGAGCACCGGGCGCCCGGCTTGCAGGTAGTCCGCGATCTTGAGCGGGCTGCCGCCGCGCTGTCCGCCGAACCCGTAGTCGATCTCGGGCGGGGTGTACGCGGCGACATCGGCGACAGCGACGTACCTCCTCATCAGCCTGCGCTCGAGGAAGCCGAGGAAGCGCACCCGATCCGCGAGCCCGGGCGGCACGGCGCGCTCGAGCTCGCTTTGCATGGGGCCGTCCCCGAGCACGAGGAGTGACGCGTTCTCGTGCGCGGGGCCCTCGGCGAACGCGGCGAACGCGCGGACGAGGAACTCCACGCCCTCGTAGTGCCGAAGGTGCCCAACGTAGATGGCGTAGCGCCGGTCCGGATCCAGCCCCAGGGCGGCCCTCTCGCCGCGCGGATCGGCGCCCGCCGCACGCTCTTCCGGGAAGCACCCGTTCGGGACGACCTCGATGGCCGCCGCGCCGGGGTAGTGATCGACGAGGTTTCGGCGGAAGTTCTCGCAGGTCGTGAAGACACGGCTCGCGCGCCTGAACAACGCCCTGTCATAGACCTTGTAGATCCGCTCCTTCGCCCGCTGCATCCGCTCGCCAGGGCGTCTGTCGAGCAGCGCCTGGTTCGGGAGCCCGTTCACCTCGACGCAGATGTCCCGCGCGCCGGTAAACCGCATCAGGAGCGGCGCGATCAGCATCGTCGTGTAGCGGAAGTAGAACAGGGTCGGCTCCCCGGGCGCCCGGCGGGCGAGCAGATCCCGCGCGATCCGCAGCTGGCGAAGGACGAAGATCGCGTGGGGGATCTTCGGCGCGTCTTCGTGGATCACGACCTCCACGTCCTCGAGCTTCGCGAGAGCCCGGAGCAGGGGGTTGTTCCCCATCGCCGTGATCCGGCCCACGTCCCGGTGACGCCGCAGCGCGCGCACGAAGTCGAGGGAGTGGTTGAGCGGCCCGCTCGCGCCGGCGTGGAGCCGACAGAAGAACACGACGTGCACCTTGGTGCGCCGGATCATCTCGGCCCTCGGCGCTCGAAAGTGTACCCGGCCACGAGCCGCGCGCCGGTGAGGGCGGTGTACCACAACGCGTAGGGGCGATCGAAGCACGACCGCGCGAACGCGTACGTCGTGAGCAGGTTGCCGGGCAGGCGGCGATCCAGCACGTAGCCGGCGAGCCCGGAACGGACGTTGCCCCGGCGCCCCCAGCCGGTCCCGACACGGGCGTCGGCAGCGCACACGAGCCTGTAGCCGGCGCGCCGCGCGCGCCACGAGAGCTCGTAGTCGGCGGAGTAGTGCGGCAAGCGGCGCTCGTCGAAGAGGCCGACGTCGCGCAGCGCGCGCACCGGGATCAGCGTGCCGCGGCCCGAGAGGACGTCGCAGTCGAGCACGGCGCCCGCGGGCAGCGCGTCCGGGGTGCGGTCCCTGTAGCTCGAGGCGAACTCCGCCCGCAGCCAGCGGAGGCGCAGCTCCGCGTACCGCACGGTTCGAGTGAGGTCGTCGATGCAGACCGAGCCGACGAGCGCGCGCGGGTGCTCCGCCGCTGCGCCGGCGAGCGCGGCCAGGTACTCCGGGCCGACGCGCACGTCGTCGTTGATGGTGACGACGGCGTCGCCGGATCCGGCGCGCGGGAGGATCTCCTCGAGGCCCGCGTTCATCGCTCCCGCCCACCACAGCTCCGCGCCGGCCCTGACGACGGTCAGCCTCTCGCGCTCGGCGCCCTGGAATTCGACCGGCACCGTGCCGTGGTCGATGCACACGACGTCAAAGTCGCGGTACGTCTGCGCCGCGAGCTGCCGCACGAGCTCCCGGGCCCGCTCGGGCCGGTCGAAGGTCGGGAACAGGACGTGCAGGAAGGAGCCCATGCGGTCACGTCGACAGCAGCGCGACGGCCGTGCGCTCGGCGGAGCGGAGGTCGGCGACGCCGTGCACCCGGATCTCCGGATCCGGGAGGTTCAGGCGGACGAGCCCGCGCAGCACGTTGCCGGGCCCGATCTCGACGTAGTCGGTCACCTTGAGCTCGGCGAGGCGCCGCAGCACCGCGTCGAACCGGATCGGCGACTCGAGCTGCCCGGCCAGGAGCTCGCGGACCGCCGCCGGCTCCGCCGCCGCGTGGCCGTGGCGGTTGAAGATCATCGCGACGGGCTCGCCGACCCGCGCCCGGGGCTTCGGCCCCCGCTTCCAGGTCTGCGCGATCGGCGCCTCGCCCGCGCTCGCGGCGCGCGCGATCTCGAGCCGGCCGAGCGCCTCGCCGAACGCCACGACCGCCGGCCGCATGAGCGGCGAGTGCCACGCGCCGGACACGCGGAGCCGCGTCAGCTTGACGCCCGGGCGCCTCCCGAGCGCTCGCTCGGCCTCGGCCACGAGCGCCGCGTCCCCTGAGATCACGATCTGCGACGGCGCGTTCAAAGCCGCGATGCCGATCGCCCCTTGCGCCGCGAGCTCAGCTATCGCCTCGCCGACGGCGCGCTCGTCCAAGCCGGCCACCGCGATCATGCTGCCGTCGCGGAGCTCCGCCGCCTCGCTCATCGCCTTGCCCCGCGCGGCGGCGAGGATCACGGCGTCCCGCGGGTGCGCCATCCCGGCCGCGGCGAGCGCCGGGATCTCGCCGAGCGAGTGGCCCGCCACGACGTCCGCGCGGATCCCCGCCTCGCCGAGGCGGCGCCAGAGCGCGAGGGAGACCACCGTGAGCGCGGGCTGGAGGAGGCGCGTCTCGGCGAGCTTCCTCTCCGGGCCCCGGACGCAGACGCGGGCGATGTCCTCGCCGGTCTCGGCGCTCGCGATCGCGGCGAGCTCGTCCGCGAACGCGTCCTTGCCGAAGAGATCCCGGCCCATGCCCGCCTCCTGCGAACCCTGGCCGGGAAACAGGAAGGCGATCCTCCGCATCATGGCGCCGCGCCCACCGTCGAAGTCAGCCCGCCGTCCACGACGATCTCCTGGCCGACGACGTAGCTCGCCTCGTCGGAGACGAGGAACGCCACGACGTTCGCCACCTCCTCGGGTCGGCCGAACCGCCCGACGAGGATCCGCCCCTTGGCCGCGAGCTTCACCTGACGCGGCATCCGAGCGGTCATGTCGGTCTCCACGAAGCCGGGCAGCACTGCGTTGACCCGCACTCCCTTCGGCGCGAGCTCGGCCGCGAGCGCCCGCGTGAACGCCGCGAGCCCCCCCTTGGAGGCGCAGTAGTTGGTCTGGCCCGCGATGCCGAAGACGGCCGCGACCGAGGAGATCGTGACGATCGCCCCGGACTTCTGCGCCAGCATCGGCCGGCACGCCGCCTTGGCGAACCGAAACGCGCCGACGAGGTTCGTGTCGATCACCTCGGCGAAGTCTTCCTCCGGCATCAGCATGAGGTACTGATCGCGCGTCACCCCGGCGTTGCACACGAGGATGTCGAGGCGCCCGCGCCCGCGCACCACGCCCTCGACACACGCGGCGACCGCGGCGGAGTCGCGCGAATTGCACTCGACCGCCTCCACCGCAAGCCCGGAGCCGGCCGCCTCCCGCACGATCACCGCCGCCTGTTCCGCGCTGTGCCCGTAGGTGAACACGACGTGGGCGCCGCGACGCGCGAGCTCCTCGACGACGGCGCGGCCGATGCCGCGGGAGCCGCCGGTCACGAGCGCCACCCTATCTGCCAGCTCTCTTCCCATCCGTGCCTCCTGCGGTGCCCCCCTCGTCGATCCAGACGAGAAGAACGCCCCCGCCCACCGCGGCCGTGTGAGCCCCGTCGCGCGCCGCGCTCACGATCCAGTCGCTCGCCTCGGAGCCCGCCGCGAGCTCGGCGTGCAGCCGGCCGTCGGCCGAGAGCTCTATCACGCCTTCCTCCACCGCGCAGCTCAAGACCGATGCGGACGCGAGCCACTGCAGCCGGCCCCGGCACCGCGCGCCCGTTTCGCCGCCGAGCTTGCGCGGCGCGGCCCGCTCGCCTCCGGTCGCGACGTCCACGGCGAGGAGCCCGTCCTTCTCGTGCGAGACGAACACCCGGCTCCCGTCGCCGTCGAGCGCGACGTCCGCCACGGCGTACGGATCGACCTCGATCTGCGCGACCATCGCGCGCCGCCCCGTGTCCCAGACGCGGACGACCGTTCGCGACGGGTCGTACTCGAGGGTGGCGAAGCGCGCGCCGTCCCCGCTCGCCGCGAGGCGGTCAACCGGCCCGCGCAGATCCCGCGGCGGCAGCCGCCAGCTGATCGTGCCGTCCGCGAGGTTCCACAGCGTGACCTCTCCCCCCGAGCCCGCCACCAGGACGGCGCGACCCGGCGGGAGGCTCCGCGCGGCACGGCCGCTCGACGGGATCGCGAGGTGCAGGCCGCCCGCCGCGGCATCGAACCTGTGGATCCTGCCGTCGCCGGTCAGCGCGACGACCCAGCGGCCGTCCGTGGAGAACGCGACCTCGACCACGCCGCCCGCGCTCGCGGGGTAGAGCGCCGTCCAGGCGAGCCTGATGTCGTTCGACAGCGCGTACACCTCGACCCTCGGCTTCAGGCCGCCCATCGCCACGGCGAGGCGCCGTCCCTCCGGATCGATGGCGAGCGCCCTCGCCTCGCGCCCCACTCCCCCGAGCACGCACCGCGGCGCGCCGTCCTCGACGCCGTCGCGGCAGCGCGGAGGGCTCGCGGCGGCCCTGTACTCGAACAGCGCTGCCCCATCCCGCCCCGCGAGCACCTGTGCCTCGACGACGGCCACCTCGAACGCCGGGCGCGGCACGAACACCTGGCCGAGCGGCCTGAGCACCCAGCGGACGATCACGTCCCTCTCGAGCGCCTCCGCGCGAACGGCGCCGCCGACGGGCGTGAGCGCCAGCCCCTCGCCGCGCGCGACGACCGCCACGCCGCCCTTCTTGGGCCAACGGGCTCGGCTCGGCGCGAGCTCGGCCCGGACCTCTTGACCATCCGCGCTCACGTCGAGGCAGAACTGCGCCTCCTCCCCGGCGATCGTGAAGGTGAACAGCCTGTCCGCGAACTCGGCCGGCGCGAGCAGCGCCTCGAGCGCGGCCTCTGTGAGCACCCCCTTCTCGTCGGCGAGCGGGGAAAGAGCGGGATCGTCGGCGTCGGCTCTCGCTGCGCCCGCTGCGAGGATGACGGCCGCGAGGGCCGCGAGGAGCTCAGTGCGCATCGCCCGTAGCCCCGGCTCTTGCGAGCACAGCGTCGAGATCGCCGAGGTCGTCGATCACGTGATCGGCGCCGGCCCCCTCGAGCGCGCCTCTCGCCCTTCGCGGCTCGTCTGCCTTGGCCACCACGCCGATCGCCGGGATGCCCGCCGCATGGGCCGCGCGGACGTCGTCCGGGGTATCGCCTATCATCCACGCGCGCCGGGTTCCGAGGCGATCGAGCGCGAGCCGGATCGGCGCCGGATTCGGCTTCAGCGGCCCGTCCTCGAAGGTCACCACGGCCGAGAACAGCCGGCGCAACTCGTAGCGGTCGAGCAGCTCGAGCGCGTCGTCCCGCGGCCGGCCGGTCACGATGCCGAGCGTGAACCGCTCGGACCACCTCTCCAGCGCTTCGGGCGACACGAGCAGCGTCTCGTCGTGCTTGAGCCCGCGCCTTTGCGGCGTTCCCTGGTACAGCGCCTCGAAACGCCGCTTCACCTCTTCGTAGTCGGCGGTGACGCCGCGCGCGACGATGAGCCGCTGTGTGAGCAGCCAGTCGTCGTTGGCGTCGCCCGCCGCCTTGGCCCCGCTCACGTCGTCGAGCGTGATCCGCACGCCGTACGACTCCGCGGTCAGGATCGCCGCGCGCCGGTACGATTGCGCCGTGTCGACGAGCGTGTCGTCCACGTCGAACAGGAGGGCGTCGGGCAACATGGCGGTTACTGTATCACGGTAATACGACAATTGGATCTTGACCGAAATCTGGAAAACCCATAAACGGCGACGCGTTCGGAAAACAGAAGGACTTTGGGAGGTGCTCTGATGAGCTCGAGAATGATCATAATAATTGTAGCGATCCTGCTTCTCACCGGCTTGAGCGCGTGCTCGGGCAGCGGACACGGCTCGCCGGACGCGGGCGGAACCGATACGGATTCCGACACCGACTCCGATACCGATTCCGACACCGATTCCGACACCGATTCCGACACCGATTCCGACACCGATTCCGATACCGACTCCGACACTGACACCGATACCGACACCGATTCCGACACCGATACCGACACCGACACCGATACCGACACCGACACGGATACCGATACCGATACCGATACCGATACCGACACGGATGCGGACGGTGGTACCGACACCGACACCGATACCGATACCGACACGGATGCGGACGGCGGTACCGACACGGACACAGATACCGACACAGATACGGATACAGACACTGACACCGACACTGATACCGATACCGATACCGACACCGACACCGACACAGACACCGACACAGATACCGACGCGGATTGCACCCCGGACGCGTATCTGCACTGCGGCGCCGACGGCGACGTGCACACCTACGACTCCTGCGACGTCGAGGGTGCGGTCGTCGACGATTGCTCCGACCTCTACGGAACGTGCATCGACTCGGGCGGCTCGGCGGAGTGCGCGTGCGAGGGGAACTGGGACATCGCGACCGACTGCACGACCTGCGTCGGCAACTGGGACGTCGCCACCGACTGCGAGACCTGCACGGGCAATTGGGATCCGCTCGCCGGTTGCGAGGAGTGCCTCGGCAACTGGGACATCGCAGACGACTGCGACGAGTGCCTGCCGAACTGGGACATCGCGACCGGCTGCGCGACCTGCCTCGGCAACTGGGCACTCGGCGCCGAGTGCGAGGACTGCGTCGGCAACTGGGATCCCGCCGCTGCGTGCGAGGGCTGCGAGGACAACTGGATCGACGACGGCGACGACTGCGGCACCTGCCCGCCGCCGTCTCATGTCAGCAGCTGCGTGCCGTCCGGCGACACGGGCTGCGTCGAGGCGGTGTCGAGCGAGGCCGCGTTCACGCTCTGCGACGGCTCGGACAACGACTGCGACGGCCAGGTCGACGAGGGGTGCACGTGCGCGACCGGCGAGGTGCAGGCGTGCTTCCTCGGCCCGCCTGCGTCCCGCGGCGAGGGCGTCTGCGAGGACGGCTCACAGACCTGCGTCGCCGACGGCGAGACGGGGATCTGGGGCCCGTGCGAGGGCGGCATCCTCCCCTCGGCCGAGGCGTGCGACTTCGCGGACAATGACTGCGACGGCTGCGCGGACGAGGAGAAGTGTTGCGATCCGTGGATCGACTGCTCGGTCACGGTCGACGACGCGACGCCGTTCGTGGACTACGTGCTCCACGGCGCGGACTTCCTCGTCGGCAGCGTCGCGACGACCCACTGGAAGTGGGAGCTCAGCCGCGGCCCGTGCGACGAGGTGCTCGGGCGCACGACGTTCACGATGAACGGCGCGTCCGTCACGGTGGTCGAGGGCACGCCCGCGACGGCGCAAGACCTCACGCTCCACTTCACGCTCTCCGGATCGTACACGCTCACCCTGTCCGTCACCTCGGGCGGCGAGACGATGAGCTGCAGCTGGGTGATCGACGTCGTGGCGCAGGGCATCCGCGTCGAGGCGTGCTGGGACACCACGGGCGACGTCGACGCGGACCTGCACTTCGGCAAGATCGGCGCGACGAGCGACTGGTTCAGCACGACCGCGAGCCAGCAGGACTGCTACTACTGGAACTGCGCCGACGACCTCTACTACGACGTCGCCTGGGGCTACTCGGACCTCGCGGGCTACCCCAACCCGCGGCTCGACATCGACAACATCAGCACCGTGGGGATCCCGGAGAACATCAACCTCGACAACCCGGCGGACGGCGACCAGTTCCGCGTCATGGTCCACATGTACGACTACGCGGCGATCGCCACGCACCCGATGGTGAACATCTACTGCGGCGGCGTCCGCAGGGCGACGTTCGGATCCACGCCGCAAGTGGACGGCTTCGACACCGGCTGCGGCGACGACTGCGGCGACGGCTGGAAGGTGGCGGACATCACCTGGGACGGCGACGTCTGGTCGGACGCCTGCGTGATCGACCCCGTCCTCTCCGGCGGCGACTACGTCGTCGAAACCGGCCCGTTCACCTGGCCGTAGGCCCTTCGCCGGAAGAGGAGCGCTTCCTAGGCGTTGCTCGGTTTCGCGTTGACCCGCCTGAACGCGGCTATCGCCCCGGCGATCGTCTCCAGGATCGCCAGGCCGAACGCGAGCGACAGGTTGTTGACCGACTCGGCGATCCCGGCCGCCATGATCGCCTCCTGCATCGACGGATCGACCATCGCGAGCGCCTCGAACGACCTCGAGATCCCGAGGACCGTCGCGTAGCCGCCGACGAGCAACTGGATCGCGATCCCGCCGACGATGAACGGGATGAGATTCGTTCTCTTCGCGCGTACGAACTGGACGACGATCGCCGCCAGCACGCCCAGAAAGACGAGAATCCCGAGGAACATCATCGGCCCGCCCTCTTCGAAATACCGCGCCATCTCCATCTGAGCCCCCTCTTATTCAAGGCCTTCGCAGCCTGCGCGGGCAGGATAACAGATATCCGTCCGGGCGGGGCGTTGTGGTAGGCTGCACGCCATGAGAGCTCGGGGCAAAGGCGCGCTCCTGACGGTGCTCTGCGCGGGGCTCCTCGTCGCGTGCGGGCGGCGGGGCCAGAACGGGAAGCCTGTCGAGCCCAAGCCTTCGGGTGAGGCGGGCGAGCCTTTGGCCGACGCGGGCCCGGCCGAGCCCGAGCTGCCGAACGTGCCGTTCGCGATGCTCGGCGGCGGGCCGCGCCACGAGTTTCGCGCCGCCGTCCCGGGCCCGGCCACGGCGCCTGTCGAGATCGCGGTGTTCCGCGCGGGCGGGAGGATCGCGGCGTCGCCCGTGATCGGGCCGGACGGGACGATCTACGTCGGCTCGGTCGACGGCACGTTCAACGCGCTCCGCCGCGACGGCGGCCTCCGCTGGAGCTACGTCGCCGGCGCGCCGATCTTCTCCACGGCCGCGGTGAGCGAGGGCGGGGCGGTGTACGTCGGGTGCGACGACGACACCCTGCTCGCCTTCGCGGCGGACGGCGCGGTGCGCTGGACCTACAGGCAGAAACAGGACGTCGACTCGTCGCCCGTGATCGCCGAGGGCGGCGCGATCTACGTCGGCGGCGAGGGGCTGCACGCGATCACCGCGTCCGGCGAGCGGCGCTGGATGTCGCTCCTGGGCGGCGCGCACGTGAGCGCGTCCCCGGCGATGCTCCCGAACGGCCGCGTCGCGGTCGGCGGTCACGATCACCGCGTGTACGCGCTGCAGCCGGACGGCACGGCGGCGTGGGCGTTCGCCACGGGCGGCCCGGTGGAGGGCCCGATCGCGGCGCTCGGCGGCGGCGACGTCGTCTTCGGCTCGACGGACGGAAAGCTGTATCGGCTCAGCCCGGAGGGCGGCAAGCGGTTCGCGGTCGACGTGGGCGGCGCGGTGCGCGGCGGCGTCGCGGTGGCGGCGGACGAGGGCACGCTGTACGCCGGCACGATGGCCGGGGAGCTCGTGGCGATCGACGCGGCGAAGGGCGCGGTCGAATGGCGCGTCAAGACCGGCGGGCCGATCCGCGCGACGCCGGTGCTCGACCCCGAGGGACGGCTGTACGTGGGATCGCGGGATCGCGGCCTGTACGCCGTGGACGCCGCGACCGGCGAGATCGCCTGGCGCGTGGAGCTCGGCGCGGAGATCGACGCGGCGGTCGCGATCGCGTCCGGGCGCAGGCTGGTTGTCGCGAGCGACGACGGCGCGGTGCGCCTCATGGCGGAGGCGCAGTGATGCCGAGCCTCAGGGAGCGGGCCGAGGCCGCGGAGCGCGAACGCCTCTCGGACCGCGCGGCGCTGTCGTCCGGGGAGGGCGCGGTGCGGGAGCGCGGCGAGCCGCCCTGCGCGTACCGCACGTCGTTCGAGGTCGACCGCCACCGCATCGTGCAGTCCAAGGCGTTCCGCCGCCTCAAGGGAAAGACGCAGGTCTTTCTTTGGCCCGAGGGCGATCACTACAGGACGCGGCTCACGCACTGCCAGGAGGTGAGCCAGGTCGCGCGCACCATCGCGCGGGCGCTCCACCTGAACGAGGATCTCGCGGAGGCGATCGCGCTCGGCCACGACCTCGGCCACGCGCCGTTCGGCCACGCGGGCGAGGCGACGATGCAGAGGCTCGTGCCCGGCGGGTTCCGCCACGAGCGGCAGAGCCTGCGCGTCGTCGAGCGGCTCGAGAACAACGGCGACGGGCTCAACCTCACGCGCGCGGTCCGCGACGGGATCGCGCGCCACTCGAAGGGGGCCGGGCCGATCCTCGCGGTCCCCGCGGAGCAGCTCCCGGGCACGCTCGAGGGGCAGATCGTGCGGCTCGCCGACATCATCGCCTACGTCAACCACGACCTCGACGACGCCGTGCGCGCGCGGGTGCTCTCTCCCGGCGACGTCCCGGCGCCGCTGATCGACGCGCTCGGCCGCACTCCGTCGGCGCGCAACGAGCGGCTCGTGCTCGACATCGTCGAGCGCACCGAGGCGTGCTCCGCCGCGCGCATCGCGATGAGCGACCGTGTCGCGGAGGCGCTCGAGGCGCTCCGCGCGTTCCTCTACGACCGCGTCTACCTGAACCCGCACGTCCACGCCGAGTTCCAGAAGGCCGAGGAGCTGATCGAGCGGCTGTGGCGCCACTTCACGGCCGATCTCGACAGGTTCTACGCGCGCTTCTGGCCAGGCGCGCTGCGCGACGGCACGCCCGAGGACGACGTGCGAGACTTCGTGTCGGGGATGACCGACGCGTTCGCCGTCAATCTGTACGAGGAGCTGTTCACACCGCGGCGCTGGTACGTCCTGTAGGGCGGGGTCTTCGCGCGGGGATCAGTGCGCCGTCCACTCGAAGGCGTGCGGCCAGTTGGCGGTGTCGGTCGGCACGGCCGTGTGGCACACGTTGCACGCCGTGCGCCGCTCTGGGCTCGCGCCGCCGTGCTTCTCGGCGAACTCCTCGCCGAACTCCTCCGGCTCTTCTTCGGCGCCACGAGAGGACGCGTGGCACGCTGCGCAGCTCCCGATCGTCACCGACGCGCTCTGGTACTGCTCTCCCTGGTAGTTGTCCGACTCCTCTCGCGAAGGGACCATCGCGTGCGGGCTCCCGTGGCACGCCGGGCACGCGAGACCGCCGTGGCCCGCCGCGTTGCGGTAGAGCCCGGCCGCCGTGTCGACCTGCGCCACGCCGGTGTGGCACTGCACGCAGGTCGGCTCCTCGGCCCACGGCGTACGCGAACCGTCCGCGATCGACGCCGCGACGTCCGCCATCCCGCCGTGGCAGGCGACGCAGTTGCCATCGTCCGTGGCGTGCGCGAGGCTCCTCGAGCACTTCGTCTGCGGTCCGGGGTGGCAGTCGTAGCACGTCGCCCCTTTGTCGGCGTGGTAACCGTGTATCGCCTCGGACAGGAACTTGCCCGACGTCCCCGGATCGTTGAGGCCGAGCGCCGGGCTGCCGTGGCAGCTCGCGCACAGGACCGGCTTGGCGCCGGCGAGATCCGTCCCGCTCAACGTATCGTGGGTATCGAGGATGGCGCCGAACGGATCCGCGACGCCGTGGCAGTTCGAGCACCGGATCTCTTCCGACGTGGGCACCGTGGCCTTGGTCTCTGCGACGACGTTGCCCGAGCTGTCCTTCACGGTGATTGTCGCCACCTGGAACGGGTTCCACGTGCCGTCGTCGTCGACGGGCACCACCGGGATGCCGTGCACCTCGAAGTGGTCTCCCGACGCCGCGACGACCATGGTGCCCGCGAGCCCGTTGTGCTGCGCCGGATCGCTCAGGTTCAACCCGGTGTCGTGCTCGAGCGCCGCGCCGAACAACGCCTCGCAGTTGTCCCAGAATTGGCCGTACTCCGCCTTGCCGTAGGAGTACGTGTTGTTGTCGATCGAGTATTCCACGGTGAGGCCCTCGGTGACGGGCTGCGGGGGATCGCCGCGCCGCACCACCTGCGCCCAGATGGTGTTGTAGGGCGGCAGGATCACGGCCGTGTCGTACGTCGGGTTGAGGCAGTGCATCCCGAGGTCGTTCCACGCGAGCACGACGTACTCGCCGGAACCGGGTCCGGACACACTGGAATTGGACGATCCCCCGCCGCACGCGGGTCCGCAGATCGCGATCGCTGCAGCGGACGCCAGAATGCGGACGATCTTATATTTCATGAACGTACCCCCGTTTCGTCGCGCCGAGCGACCTGTTCGCTCTGCAACGAAGCGCATCAGGCTACCACGAATTCCCGCCCATTGATGCTCTCCCGAGGTAAAATTGCCCTCGAGGTGTTGTGATCGGGACGCCGAACAACGTTCCGGCGAGGATCGCCGGCGACTACGGAGGTCGAGAATGGGACGCTTCACCGAGGTTCTGTCCATGGCGACGGCGCTCGCCCTCGCCGCGTCGGCGGGATGCGCGAGCGGCACGATGGACCAGCCCAGCGAAACCGACTCGGATTCGGATTCGGACTCGGACTCGGATTCGGATTCAGACACGGACACGGATTCGGACTCAGACACGGACACGGATTCGGACACGGACACAGATTCGGATTCGGACACGGATTCGGACACGGATTCGGATTCAGACTCGGATACCGACACCGATACAGATACCGATACCGATACCGATAGCTACGACGTGCTGCTGCTCAGCCCGGACTACACGAACACGGACACGGACGTTTCCTTCATCACGGGGATCTTCGCGGGCTACACCGACGTGACGGCGACCTGGTGGGACACGGGGACCGCGGCGCCGACCGGCTCCGACCTCCTGCCTTACGATGTCGTCGTGATCGGCAACCGCACCCCGTGGAGCCTCAGTGCGGCGTCCGCCGCCGCCGTGGGCAACGCGCTCGCCGACTACGTCGACGCCGGAGGCAAGGTGGTCGAGACCAACTTCGTCCACGACTACTACGTCAGCACCTACACCTGGTACCTCGAGGGGCGCTACATGACCGACGGCTACGGGCCGTTCACCGCGTCGACGACGGACGACTCGGCCGCGCAGACCGCGACGATCATCGACTCGGGACACCCGCTCATGTCCTTTGTGTCGTCGCTGACGGAGACGACGACCTCGTCGCTCATCATCAATCCCGGCCTGGCCACGGGGGCCGACCTGATCGCGACCTGGTCGCCGTCCGGGTGGAACGCCGTCGCCGCCTCGGCCGACGGGGCGATCGTGGGGCTCAACATGTGCGTCTTCAGCGCCTCCGAGACCGGCGGCGACATCGACGTGCTCCTGCACAACGCGATCGTCTGGCTCGTCGACGGCGCCTAGATCCGCCTACCTCGCCGCGAGCTTCTCGAGATCCGCCCCCGACGGGAGCTGGAACACGCGCAGATCGAACTCCGGCGCCTTCGCGACGATGTGATCGACGAGATCGGCCTGGACCGCCTCGTACGACGCCCACTTGGGATCGGCGGCGAAGCAGTAGAGCTCGAGCGGCAGGCCGTTCGGCCCGGGATCGAGCTCGCGCACGATGAGCGTCATCTCCCGGTTCACGCGGGGGTGGGCGCGCAGGAACGCCTCGACGTACGCGCGGAACACGCCCACGTTCGTGATCGGGCGGTTCTGGGCCACCGCCGCGCGCTTCAGCTCGGCCATGCCCTCCGCGAGGATCGGCTCCTTGGCGTAGCGATCGATCATCTCGGACGTGCAGAAGCGGACGCTCGCGAGGTCGAGGTGCACCGCGCGCTTGATCCGCCGGGCGCCGGCCCGCGCCATGCCGCGCCAGTTCTTGAAGGAGTCGGACACGAGCGCGTACGACGGCACCGTCGTGATCGTCATGTCCCAGTTCCGGACCTTCACGGTGTGCAGCGTGAGGTCGACGACCTCGCCGTCCGCGCCGTACTTCGGCATCTCGATCCAGTCGCCGATGGCGACCATGTCGTTGACCGTGAGCTGGACGCCGGCCACGAACCCCAGGAGCGAGTCCTTGAAGACGATCAGCAGCACCGCGGTCATGGCGCCGAGCCCGGACAGGACGATCCACGGCGAGCGATCGAGGATCACGGCGAGCGCGAGCACGCCGATGAACAGGATGAGCAGGATCTTGACGATCTCGACGAGCCCCTTGATCGGCCGCTGCTTGGACACGGGGTAGGTGGCGTAGATGTCCACGGCGGCGTCGAGGAACGAGAGCGACGCGAGCAGGCCGATCGCCATGAAGTAGACGATCGCCGCGCGCTCGAGGACGCGGTCCGCGGGCGGCAGGAGCGGGGCGCACGCGAACAGCACGAACGCCGGTCCGAGGTGCGAGAGCCGGACGAACAGGCGGCGGCGCAGGAGCGCGTCGTCCCACTGCGTCTCCGTGCGGCGGATGACGAACGCCAGGATCCGCCCGATCACGCCGCGGCCGAACCAGTACGTGAGAAGGGAGAGCAGGACCAGGGCGACCGCGACCCCGACCCACGCGAGCGCCGTGCACGGCCAGCCGTGGACGCCGCAGCCATCGATCCAACGCTCCAGGAAATGCACGGGTCTCTCCACTCCTCACCCTTTGCGCCGTTTGTATCCCAGCCTTGCCGTCCGCGCCAGATCCCGGCCGCCGCCCCACAATCCGGTTCCTTTTTTCGCCGCGTCTGAGATCATCCCCCGAGAATGCGACGGACGCAGCTCATCATCGCGCTCGTGACGATCGCGGCCGCCGCCGCGGTGCTCGCGCCCGCGCTCGCCGAGCGGGCCGAGGAACGCAGCGCGGTGCCGAAGGGAAAGGATCGCGGCGCGCCGGGCAGCTGGCCCGGGATCGCGGACGGCGCCGGGAAGAAGCCGGAGGGCACCGTCATCGCGCTCCACGGCGATCTCGCGATCGCGGACGCGCTCCGCTCGACGCCGCTCGGGACGGCCGACGCGGCGATCGGTGCGCGCGACGGCGTCCTCGGGCTCGTCTCCGAAAGCGGCGTGCCGTCGGTTGCCGCGGCCGAGGACGCGCCCGGCCCTCGGCTCGTGCTCGAGGCGCCGGCCGGCGAGGGCACGCTCCGGATCGCGGTCTTCGCGACGTCCGCGGCCGCCCCGGATCTCTCCTCGCTCGCCGAGGCGGTGGAGGCGTTCGACGCGGCCGAACCCGAGGCGCTCACCGTGGTGTACGCGTCGGCGTCGGATCCGGGCGGCGAGCGGGCGAAGGCGCGCGCCGGGGCGTCGCGCAAGCTCCGGCGGTCCGGGGCCGAGATCGTGGCGTGGCACGGCGTCGACGAGGTGGGCGCGTTCTCCCACCACGAGCGGCGCTGGATCTTCTACGGGCTCGGCTCCGCGAAAGGAGCTGCGAGCCTCGTGCTCAGGCTCGTCGTCGGCGCGGACGAAAGGGGCGCGCCGCGCGCGGAGCTGCGCGCGTATCCTCTGCCGATCGACGGCGCGGGCGGCGGGAAGCCGGGCCGGCCGCGGGCGGCGTCGGCGCGTGACTTCGGCGCCGCGTACAATCGCCTGATCGTCGACAGCTGGGCGCCCGAGGAGCACCTGCTGAAGCGGCGGATCGGCTTCGGCTTCGACGACGTCGGCCGGCACTTCCACCTCGGGACCGTCGCGATCGGCGGCCGGCCGTGAGGGGCGCACCGTGACCTGGGCGCGCAGCCTCAAGATCGCCTTCGCGGCCGCTATCGTGCTCGTCGCCGAGACGACGCTCTTCCACGCGCTCCTCTACGTCCGCGACTTCTTCGCCGCGACCGCCGTGATCGGCCACGCCGTGATCGGCGTCGCGCTCGGCGCCCTCGTCGCGAGCCGCGTGCGCTGCCGCGAGTCGATCCTCTTCGCGTCGTGCTGCGGCGGCACGGCGCTCGGGATCTGGCTCGCCGCTTTCGCCGTCGCGCGCTACCCGGCGCTGCCGCTCGTCGCCGCGGCCACGGCGCTCTGCGTCGCGTTCCCGATGGCGTACGTCGCGACGATGTTCCGGGATCACCCCGGCCCGCGGGTCTACCTCTCCGACATGGCCGGCGCCGCCTTTGGGGCCGTCGCCACGGCGGGGCTGTACGAGATCCTCGGCACCGAGTCGATCGCGCTCGCCCTCGCCGTCGTGGTGCCGCTCGTCGGGGCGGTGTCGCTGGCCCCAGCGCGGGACGCCGGCAGGGGGTTGCGGATCGGCGGCGCCGCAGCGGGCGTGCTCCTCGCCGCGGCGGGCGCGACGGCGCTCGTCTTGCACCTCCAGACCGACGCCCTCAACCTGTTCCGGATCTTCGACCGGGAGTCGCCGTTCGCCGAGGACAAGATGCTGCAGAAGGCCTCGCCCGAGAAGCTCATCCGGAGCTACGACAGCCTCGTCGGCCGGATCGACGTCGTCCGCGTGCCGCCCCCGCGGCACAACGACCTGAGCTACAACGGGTACTCGGCGGACCACTTCAAGCGCGAGAAGAACAGGACCTGGGCGGATCTCAAGGCGGGGCAGCGGCGCTGGCCGTCCACCGATCAGCGCGTGTTCTACGGCCACGCGAAGGAGCCGTCGTTCTACATCATCGGCTCCGCGGGCCGCGGCATCCTCCACACGGTCAAGAAGCTCACCCCGGCGGACAGGATCGTGCCGGTCGAGATCGATCCGTCGGTCGTCGAGCTGATGACCCGGGACTTCTTCGAGGAGAGCGGCCGGGCGTACGGCGGGCTCACCCCCGTCGTCGGGAACGCGCTGTCGCTCCTGCGCGGGCTCGAGCGCGACTTCGACTCCATCACGCTGATGAACACGCACCCGTCGCGCACGATAGGCTTCCGCACCGGGCCCGACTCCCTGCACACCCTGGAGAGCTACCGCCTGTACCTCGACAGGCTCTCGAAGCGCGGCGTCCTCAACATCGAGGAGCGCCCGTTCTCGCGCTCAGGCATGCTCGCCACCTACCGCGAGCTCCACACGCTGTGGCACGCCGTCGCCGAGCGAGGGAGCGCCGATCCCTCGCGGCACTTCTTCATCTGGGACTGGGACGCCGCCTCCTTCCCGAAGGTCGATCTCCGCTACGGGAAGCAGCCCGGCGTCTACCGGGACGCGGAGTCCTACTTCATCGCCATGATCGTCTCGAAGCGCCCGCTCGTGGGCGCGACGCTCGACCGCGCGCTCGCCTGGTACGTGAGGGGCGCCGGCGTGTGCCGCCCGCTCTACCTGAAGGGGATCTTCGAGGACGGCGAGGTCGCCGACGTCTTCCGCATGATCGAGAAGGACGACTTCTCGGCGCTCGCGCCGGAGGGCTTCGATCCGCGACTCGCGACCAGCGACTCGCCGTTCGTGTCGATGTCGACGCGGCACGCGCCAGAGGTGAGCGGGCTCGTCCGCTTCTCCGCCGTGGTGTTCGCCGCGATCGCGCTCCTCGTCGGCGCCATCCTGCTCCGGCGCGCGAGGCGGCGGCGGGCGCTCGGGCTCGTCGCGTTCAACGCGCTGACCGGCTTCGGCTACTTCTTCGTGGAGGTGATGCTGATGCAGGTCTACCAGAGCGTGTACGTCTCGCCGTCGTGGGCGTTCGTGCTCACGCTCGGCGCGCTGCTCCTGGGCTCGGGCGTAGGCGGCTTCCTCTGCCTCAGGATCCGGCCGCTCGCCGCCGTCGTCCTGCTCGCGGCGCTCGCGCTCGTCGCGGTGCGGGCGCCCGCCTTCGCGCTCGCGTGGAACGTGCCGCACACCGTGACGATGATCGCCGGGGTCGTGCTGATCGCGGCGACCGGCTTCGCGCTCGGGGTCTTCTTCCCGCGCGGGCTCGCGGTCGCCGAAGCGTGGGGGCTGAAGGCCGAAGCGCCGCTCTGCTTCGCGCTCAACGCGGCCGCCGGCGCGTTCGCGGTCGCGATCGCCCTGTGGACGGGCGTCGTCTTCGGCTACTCGGCGACGCTCGCCGCCGCGATCGTGTGCTACGGCGCGGCAACGTGGATGCTCGACGCGTGGAGCCATCCCTGAATCAGGGCTCGCGGTCCGCTAACGTCGCGCGGCCCCGGGTCGCGTCGCCGAGCGCCGCCCGGAGCTCCTCGAAGCGCGCCGCCCCGATCTCGACGTCGAGCTCGAGCCCGCCCTCGCCGTAGCGCTCGGCGCCCCGCGCGGCGCCCAGCCGCTCGAGCACCACGTATACGGCGCCCACGGCGTCGAACGGCGCGCGGACGAGCACCGCGACGGTCGGGAGCACCTCGAGCTTCGGGGCGGTGCGCAGGCAGGCGGCCGCACAGCCGCCGTACGCCCGCGCGAGCCCACCCGCGCCGAGCTTCACCCCGCCGAAGAAGCGCGCGACGACCACGACGACGTGATCGAGCCCCTGGGCGTCGATCGCCGCGAGGATCGGCCGGCCCGCCGTGCCGCCGGGCTCGCCGTCGTCCGAGGACCTGTAGACGTCGCCGACACGGTACGCCCAGCAGTTGTGGCTCGCCTCGGGATCGCGCGTCGCGGTGACGAACGCCGCCGCCGCCTCGGCCGTGTCCGCGCGCGACGCCGCGGCGATGAAGCGGCTGCGCTTGACCTCCCGCTCCTCCCGCTGCGGCGACGCGAGGGTGATCATCTGGGCTCGGCGCGGTGCTCCGCGTAGAAGCGCGAGAACGCCCGGAGGTAGTGCCAGCCCGAGATGAGGCTCAAGGCGAAGCCGACCATGAACGACCCGATCGCCACGCTGATGAGGACGCGGCCTGGCGTGACGCCGCACAGGGCGCAGCTGTCCGGCAAGACGCCGGGCCGGATCAGGATCGCGCCGAGGAAGAAGATGAAGAACGCGTACTGGAAGAGGCTCGACTTCGCCTTGCCGAGGGTCGAGGACGGCAGGCTGCCGCCGCGGCTCGCGACGTACGTGCGCATCGTCGTGACCGTGAACTCGCGGAACAGGTAGATCACGAGCCAGCCCACCCAGAGCTCGTCGAGCAGCACGGCCAGGATGAAGCAGCACGACTCGAAGATGAGATCACCGAGCTGGTCGATGAGCGCGCCGAGATCCGTCACCTGGTTCAGGCGCCGCGCGACGATGCCGTCGAACAGGTCCGTGATCCCCGCGGCGGTGCCGACCGCGAGGCACACGACCGGCATGTCGAGCGTGAGCCAGAAGAAGAGGAGCGACGGCGCGGCCACGAGCCGGAAGAGCGACATGCCGTTCGGAATCGTCAGGAGGTCGTGGGAAAAGCCCTTCATCGCGTCACTCCAGGCACTTCTCGGGTCCCTCGGCCGCCGCCTCCGCCGGGGGATCGCACGCGCGCGCGCCGAGCACCGGATCGGTTTCGGCATCCGGCCGCAGATCGCTGACGTACACCGCCGCGAGCACCTGCACCCGCATCGGCGCGAGCCCGGGGTTCTCCTCCCGGCGCTCCTCCGAGACGTAGGCGACCTGGCCGCCGAGCGCGCACACCGCCTCCTCGAGCCACCCGCGGCACGGCGCGAGCCTGTAGTCCTCGCAGCTCTCGATCGTGACGAGCCCCACGTCCCTGTACGGCCGGCCCGGGAGCTCCCCGCGATCGAGCACCTCGACCGCGCACTTCGCCTCGCGCGCCGGGAGCGTCGGCCCGATGCGCGTCACCGACACGGGCGCGCAGGCGGCGAACGAGAGCGCGAGCGCGGCCGCGGCGATCCTCGAGGGCGACATCATCCCTCGGCCTCCTTCTTCTTCTTCTTGGCGAGGAGCGCCCGCCGGAGCACCGGCGCGAGCCGCTCCTTGTTCTCCTGGCGCCCCCGCGCGATCGCGAGGGCGTCCGGCGGGACGTCCCTCGTGATCGTCGAGCCGGACGCGACGTACGCCCCCTTGCCCACGCGGACCGGCGCCACGAGCTGGCTGTCCGAGCCGATGAACACGTCGTCCTCGAGCACGGTGCGGTGCTTCTGGAAGCCGTCGTAGTTGCAGAAGATCGTCCCGGCGCCGACGTTCACGCCCGCGCCGATGTCGCCGTCGCCGAGGTACGCGAGGTGGTTCGCCTTGGAGCCGGGCCCGAGGCGCGTGTTCTTCACCTCGACGAAGTTGCCGACGTGGACGCGCGCGTCGAGCGCCGCGCCGGGGCGCAGCCGCGCGAACGGCCCGACGACGGCGCCCGGCCCGACAGAGGCCCCCTCGAGCACCGAGTACGCCTGGATCGCCGCGCCCGCCGCGATCTTCGAGTCGACGATGACGGAGCCCGTCCCGATGCGGCAGCCGTCGCCGATCTCCGTCGCGCCGCGCAGCTCGACGCCCGCGCCGAGCTCCACGTCGGTCCCCACGCGGACGTCGAGATCGACCTGGACCGTGCCCGGCCGCCGGATCGTGGCGCCGCCGCGCATGAGCGCGAGCGTGCGCCGCGCGAGGACGATCGCCTCCACCCGCGCGAGGTCCACGCGATCGTTGACGCCGCAGACCTCGTCCGGCGGGGCGGCCACGACCGCCGTCCCCTTGCCCTTCGCCGCGAGCGCGACGAGATCCGTGAGGTAGAGCTCGCCCTGATCGTTGTCGGCCGAGAGCTTCTTCACGCCGCGCCGCAGGAACGCCGCGTCGATGGCGTAGATCCCGGAGTTGACCTCCGGGATCCGCTTCTCGGCGCGCGAGCAGTCCCGGTCCTCGCGGATCGCGATCGCGGCGCCCTTCTCGTCGCGGATCACGCGGCCGTACCCCGCGGGGTCGGCCGGCTCGAACTCGATGAACGCGATCCCGCCCCCTCTGCGCTCGTACGCCTTGAAGAGCGCCGCGACCGACGCCCGCTCGAGGAGCGGCACGTCGCCGGAGAGGACGAGCACCGGCCCCTCGTGACCCTTGAGCTCGGGGAGCGCCCGCATCACCGCGTGCCCGGTGCCGCGCTGCTCCTGCTGAACTGCGAACCGCACGTCGCCGCCGCCGGGGAGCGCCCGCACCGCGGCCTCGACCTCCGCGCGCCCGTGGCCGACGACGACCACGACGCGGCGGGCGCCGAGCGACCGCGCGAGGGCGATGGGGAAGGCGACGAGCGGCCTGCCCGCGACGCGGTGGAGCACCTTGGGCAGCGCCGACTTCATGCGCTTGCCCTGCCCCGCCGCCAGGATCACGACCGCCGCGTTCTTCATGAGGACCTCCGCGCACACGGTACCGCGGCGGATAATACACGACTTCCGAATGCCCGGCACCACCGACCACAAACACCAAGCGCCAATGTAAGCCCGCAAACGCCGCACTCCATGACGCGGCACAGAGGCATTGGCGTTCTCAACCTGGTTTGGCGGGAAATCGAGGTTCTAGAAAATAGGCACGCCTTCTTGCGGCTTCATCCTGCTTGGCAGCGAGGTCGGATTGCCTCGGTCCGGACGCACCGGCGCATAAGCCGGATAAGCGCACTTTCGTTCCAGCAAGTTGACATAACATCCGATCTGCGACAAAACTCCTACGCCTTCTGGACTATATCACAGCTCGGAGAACCCGCGCACTAACGTGTTCGCGTGCCGCGATCCGCGATTTTTCGCTCGCAGCGTAGACGTCGCCGTCGCCCATC
>JALNZK010000026.1 GCA_023229365.1 Pseudomonadota bacterium
GGGTTACATGCAGGGAAGGCATCAACTGTAACCACCTTCTTATGTGGATACATTTTACTAAGTCGCTTGTCTCCGCAACCTAAATCTAGTACTGTGTTTTCAGTGATGGGTATCTTGAACATTAGATGAACTCCACGTGTTCAGAGTCATAATCAATCATATAGGAAATGAATGCATTTTTGTTGTTAAACATACAGATATTACAGTTCTTAGTTGTATGCATAGTAAAAAATCGTTTGGCAGTAGTAGCCCAGAAATCCACAAAGGAACAATCTGAAATACTACCAATAAGCCCAGCAGAATTATAAGCTAGACAACAACAAGTATATACGTTCTGATCAGCACCAATCAAAGGAACAAGTCTAGCATACATACACTTCTTGTATGCTGGACCTTTCTGAATCAAGTCCTCGATCCTCGAACCAAAGAGATTAAACACCTTGATAGGTACATTAGTCTCTTCAATCAGTGCATTAGCTTTAGACATATAAATCATATGTTCTTCTGCTGAGTCTTTGAAGAATGCAGCCGAAATTCGTATGTTATCAGCTCCAAGTTCAGCAGCCAAGTAGATAGCTTTTTGAACCTCTTGCCAATTGTCTGGATTCACAACAAATCCGATACCAATAATCGGGCCATAACCAAATCTGTTCTTGGCATCTACCAATTTAATAATGTTTTCTTTCACCAATTCAAAGGAGTCTATATGTCGTATTTTCTTATAAGTCTCGGGAGTTCCTGCGTCCATCGAGATTCGAATCCAAGAAAGACCCATTAGTAATTTGCTTGGCAAATCATGCAAGAGATTACCGTTAGTTACCAAAGCGGTTGCCATACCCAGTTCTTGAGCCTTAGCAAGAATAAGATGGAACTCTGGATGAGTAGTAGGCTCGCCGCCACCGGTATATTGAATAGCGGATGTTCCAGTATCTTTAAGTTCTTGTAAAAGACTTAGGCATCGTTCAGTAGGAATCATATCCTGTTTGTTAAATGTCTGTGATGAATCCGATCTAGATGATCGATAGGCACAAAAGGAGCAATTATGATTACACCTATTTGTAATCATCAATTGTACCTGAGAGGGAGAAGGTAAGTTGCCAAGTAGCAAAGCTTCCATTCTCTTAGAGTGTCTAATATGTGCTGCTTTGAAAGGTGAGTAGGGACCATAATCATTCATTTTCGAGACTCCTGATTATTTCTTTGAGTTCATCAATATTGATATAAATTGGGCCTTCCCCCTCTACTTTGATCTTTATACAATTGTGCTCTTTACTTAGAAAAACTTGTTTAGCATCAATAGGACAGGGTCGTTTTGTTGCTTTAATGGTCCTGATGATTGGCACATGGATTATTGCGTTTTGTTCTTTGATCTCTTGTTCTTGTTCAGCAGTCATGTTGACTTCCTTTAAATTAAACTGTATACAACTTGAAATTGAAACCATATCGCCAGAAGAATGTGACTCGGAATCCAACCCATGTCAATGTTCTATCTTCAGTCTGTTTGCAAAAGATATCTGACCTAATCTGAAAGAAACCAAGGTCTAGCCAGGCATTTAGATAAGGCATCGGGATTCGAGAATCGAGAATCTGGAGCCATTTAGGAAAATCAAGTCCCCTGTCCCGATACTTCTTCTTTAGGTTCTGAACAAACCACAGAAACTGAATTATCTTTTGCATGTAAATCCTCCTGTTTGATTAATTTAATAAAGTCCCGTGTCATATGGTCCACATCCATTTCTCTAAGGGTATCTGGATCAATAACATACGAAACTTGTTCATCATTCCTTTTGACTTCATACATTGCGCGTACTAACGTAGTAGCAATAAGTTGATAGTATGATATGCCTCTATCAAGCTTATTCACATTAGTTAGAAGATCTTCTTTGGCTTCAGATTCAGGTGTCATGATTCTTCACTCCTTAGGATAACCAGTTCTTTGCTATGAAACCCAGCAGCACCCTTATGTCCACCACCACCAAACTTTTGACAGATTTCTGCACAGTTGATCTTAGGGTCAGTAGAATACAAGCTATAAACATATTCCGTTCCATTAAATATGAAAGCAATACAGACTTGATATTTGTTCATAAGGTCTCCAAATCCTTGAGAACCAAATCTATATTGATTACATGCAAAAGCTTTGATTCCAAGAATCTCAGTCTTGAACCCAAAGTCCTTAATCAAATTTTTGCAGTAAGCATCTCGATATTGATTGCAAGCATTCCCTTTGATGATAATTTCGTCTAGGTTAGTAATCCCATTAAATATATTTGACCAGAACTTACTAGTAGGATGTGTATCATACAACTTTAAGCCGATATGTAAGGCACTAGAATTGGGAATCTGTAGTCTCCAAGAATCATAATCACCAATCATTTCAACAATACTTGGTGGAAATTTACCATATTCCATGAACATCCAAGTAAGTTCACAGCCACTAGGACCTTTATCATGAAAATTACACCAATCAGATCTGCCAAATTCTTTTGTATAAGGGTATTTAAGACAAGAGGCATGATGATCAATCCAAACAATATTATTAGTAATAGTTTGCAGTTTCTCAAAGTCAGTTTGATTAAAACTGAAATCTACAATATAGACATCCTCATCCTTAGAAATGATTTCAAAGGGTACAGGTTTCTCATACTGCATCTCGATGAAATCTTCTTTGGAAAGAACCCATGCACGATTGAAATTATACAATATTGCTGCAGCACATTCACCATCAGCATCACCGTGATAGAAAACTTTCATGATTCTTCACTCCTTAATCCATAGACACTCTTGTAGAACACCCTTAACATTACCAGTATTCTTATTTGCTGATAACTCTTCACCCATTGGTTGCATAGTGCTGCGTGTCTCCCAACTGAACTTTCGATCCCAAGGCTGTTCATCATAAAGAGGATTCGAGAATCCTGAGACAGCAGCAAAGCCCTTGAGGCTAAAGATTTGAGAAATTAGATTACGATGTTCTTGGACTGAGAGTTCGTGCCTATAAACACCTTTATAGGCATCAAGATATGGAGGATCAATATAAAATACTGCGTCGAGTGAATCATAATCTTGAAGGCAATCTTGATAAGGCTGATTTTCAATCTGAACATTACTAATCCTATCGTGTATTGCTTGGAATAATGGAAGACGTTGTTGAATTCTACCAGCTTGACTTGCAGAATTAACTGATCTTCCAAAGTTTCTACCAAGAGTAGAAACAGAGTATGTATTTGTATAGTACCAACAGGCTGCACGTTCAACTTCGTCTTGTGTAGTTACAATCCGATCTTTAGCCCAATAGAATTCTTCACGAGAATCAACAGTTAATTGCAAACGTTCACATAATTCATTTAGCTTAGCTTGATCTCGGACACACCGATAAAATGCGACGAGTCCTGAACTAAGGTCATTATAGACTTCGAGTTTTGATTTACGCCTAGCAAGCAAGATTGCGGCACTGCCACCAAAGGGCTCAATATACTTCTCTCGATAGGGAAGATGTTCCAGAATAATATTCGCTGATTTAACCTTATTGCCAGGGTATGTAAATGGGGGTCGTAATTGTTCACTCTTGGGTACCTCCATCATACCTAATAGTCTATTTAATAGATCATTTGACATTAGTTTTGTCCTGTTTTAAAATTGATTTCATTGACTGTTTCTTTGATCTTGTTTAATATCCAAGCTTGGGCCTCTTCGCCATAGATAAATCGGAAGGCCACAACTTGGGACATTAATATTACATACTCGAACTGTTCCTTGTCTATGAACATTACTCCTTTGATTTGTGTTATATCCGATACATTTGGCCAACTACCACAATTTAGGAATAGTTTTGTATACCTTATTCCATTGTCATTCCACCATTCTTGTAATTTATCTTCCATTTGTGTAACCCCGGCTCTTGTATTCTTCATACCATTTGTCATTTAGATGCTTACGGCAATACTCTTGATTAGCCAGGGCATCATTAGTACAACCCTTTTCTTTACAGGGTTTTACTTCTTTTGTTTGTTTTTCTTTTTCCATTTCTGCTCCTCTTGCCACGCAATGAACAATGCATCACACATAGCATGTGCCCAGTGAGGTAATCCAGACTCTCGGTCCAAATACTCTGATTTATTCTGAATAAGGTGACGAGTCATAGCCGAATAATAACGCCTAGTTGGCTTCACCCTCTGCCAGTTGTTTCGTGCATACTTCTTCTCACCATGCATTAGAACCTTGACAGTTGATTCGAGAATCGGGATCAGAGGTTCCAATAGACTCCAATCAACTTTCCCAGTATCAAACTTCATTCCAGAAGTCATCTTACCTTCCTTTCATATGTTTCAGTTAATTGGACTAACGCCATTTTGATTCCGGGTCGTTTGTAAAGGCAACCTACGCAAAGTTGCAAAATCTTACCTTCACGTTTTCGCTCAATAGAACCGGCAGGAACCAACATCTCAGCACCACAGTAATCACATTTCATGGGTCAATTCTCCAATAGACCAAGCACCAACAGACTCAGTGATTTTGAACTTCTTATTATTGGGATCAATGTGCACGCCCACAAATCGATCCTTAGATGTTTCAATATACTGAGACAAATCAGTATCAAAGGCGTGTAAAAGTACACGTCTATCACGCTCTACTAAATTATCTAAAACTTCTCGAATCATGTCTGTTCCTCAAGGTATTCATCTTTAAGTATATACTTAAAGGATTCAGCCTGTGCAGACATGCCAGACCAAGTAATATTACCATAATGCCACTGACCATTAGAGTGATCTCGACCTTTGATTACACTAAGAGGCATTTCACGTCCAAGCCGTATTTTACTCCAATTATGCACTTCACTTGGATCAAGCCATTCCATGAACTTATCATAGAAATCAGAAATCTTGAGTTTCTTGCCATTAATCAATTGGCATTTTTCATTAACAAAAATCTCAAGCATCGACATATTTGAAGCTTGAGCAGCTATCTTTTCTTCAGTAGCAATAACAGGTATATTAAGACGATCACCGGGAGTCGGGGGTTCAATAGTCAAAATACTTGCCAGGAAATCAGGAATCTCTTTCTCTAGCATAATCAAAAGTTTCTTCTTTTGAATCATGTCTAGAGGATTAATAGGTGACACATATATCATTGTGATTCGTGTATCACCTGGGAATATTGGACAAAAGTTATGATCATTTGCTGTTTGAATCCAGTGTGTTGAATTCCGCATATGATAGGGTGTTTCACCCTTCCGATGAATCAGTATTTCTCTTGCAGTTACCCAATCCTTAATCAGAGAATATGCATTCTTGTTACGACGCAAATCAGTTTCTTCAATAGCACAGAGAACGGCGCCTTCAAGTTCACCATTAAAACCAGAAGGATTTGTTAGTGCCGCATCAGCTCTCTTATATCCACGCGTGAAAAGGATAGATAAAGCTTCATGAAAAACTGATTTACCTGTCATTTGTTGCTGACTATAAAGAAACAGGTAAGGCAAAGGTTCTAAGGGTTCAGTTATAAGGCTGTGAATCCAGCAACGAAGATAATCAGCTCCAGTCAAAATATTATTAGAGCGTGCCCACGGATCTAGTTTGACAGCATCATTCAATCCATTTCCAACATGATTTAATACTAGATCCCAAGTAGGATGTGTCAGGTTCTCAGTATCAGTAGAAGGCCGATACTTGAGTTGTGCTGCTTTCTTATTCCATTCACGTTCGCCAGGGTATTCAAGTTGAAAAGGCTTGTTTACTAGTTTCCAACACTTGAAAATCGAAGCACCAAGGATACTTGTTACTTCCTTATCATTATAACCCAAAGATTTCATTGCAAGTTTTACATGAACCAAAGGTTCTTCACACCACTGACTATTTACATTGATTACCCAACCATAATCTTCTGAAGTTTCTGTGATACAGTGTCTAAGCAAATCATCATAGTTCACTGAATCTGATTCATTTGGAGGCGCAGCATTAGTAGTAAAGATCTTAGTCCATTTACCTTTATTAGGTAACCAACTAGGCATTTCATCAGCACGATCTTGAGGATCATGATCGATCTCAATAATCAATCGGCCATCTTTATGTTCTTTCAATTTAGTTTTACGATTACGTAAAGCTAGAGAGATATCGGTATGTACCCCAAGTAAGCTAGCTGCATCTAAAGCAACTTCAGCTTCACGAAAGATATACCCACCTGCTGGATCTTCAAGACCACCTTTAGCCTTAGCAGCCGTACTAAGATCGGGTTCCTGATTCAAATAACAATAGGTCCAACCATTTTTATCTTGATTCCAAGAAGGGTGCTCTTGTACGCCTAAAGTAAATCTGCGTACAGACCAAGCTCCAAGTCGTAATGGATAAAGAAAGACATTATGATCTTGCCCTTTTTCTTTACCAACACTAATTGTAGAGAAAAAACCACGCATACCAAGAGCCTTATGAGCATCTTGGAGATGCGTGGTATGTGTTACAAGAAGATGATTATCTGAATCCCACCACCAGAGACAATCATTATCCTTTAACCAGTCAATCAATTTCTTATGATCAACATCCAAAGGGATATGTGTACGTTGAGACGTAAGCACGTCAAACAAATCTGTATGACCAGAATCTTCGATAACTTTAGGAAGATTTTTACGACGAGTACCCGTTACAACCTTAATATGGTCTTTCCAGTTAATCGGAACTTCAGTTAATACTTCGCCTTGTTTAATAAGCCTAAGGCCATCTGTGCCCTTCATTTTACGATGCCAAACCCAAAGAATGCTACCACAGCCATCCACTTTGACTTGGAAATCATAACCAGATAGTGCTGACATTTGACCAAGAATTGCCCTAGCTAAGGCAGCATGTTCTGTGTGAGTATTGATTTCAGAATCAATGTCTAAAAAGACATAAACATGTAATCCACTTCCAGATGTAGATTTACGAACAGTAACCCAAGGAATTTTACAGACTGATTCTTTAATCAAGTCAAGTTCGTCAGTAGACAAACCAGCCTTATGTTCAACTAGCGAATCAAAATCAAAGCCAATCCATCTTGATACTCGATTCTTCCAATCCCAACCCGTCATTCCTATCGCTTCAACATGAGAGGGCAATTCCCAAGTGATCTCAGAATCATCATAACTTGGGTCTTTATTAGCTGAATAGGGTATACGAAAAGATTTCCAAGTAGTAGCACCATCTGTATACCCGTGCCAATTACGCCCCTTGTATTCACCATCTATACGGGTGCCACCATCTTGGGCAACATTGACCTGGCACTCCATATCGATTGAATAGAGTGATGCCAAATCAGGGAAAGTTGAAGCGATGAGGAATCGCTGAATGGCCTCGGACTTAGTGGGCATAATCAGAATCCTATCTAGGAATCAAAATGGCAAGATAGTTGCCTAATCAGGTATAGATAGGATCAAAGATTTGATAATCAAATCAACTTAACAAGATAGTATAATACATACTCATTATATGTAACGTATAATGTCAGTAATTATCTACTATTTACAGAAATATAGTTACTACTTTTTTCTTAGTCCAGTATACATATTTACATGGACCATTTATCTTTACTACTAACCTTTTGAAAGTAGTAGTAAGTAATAGTTGTAATATATTTATCTACAGTAAATAAAATTATTTATTTTCCTTACACGCGCGCGTCCAGTAAATACTAATAGGCCAGAACTTTTTTTCTTAGAGTGTAGATAAATGACGTAATAATACGTTATATATTATGTATAGGTTCTATGGAGTCAAATTAAGTTGATTTGATTCCCAATCTTTTGATTATGCAATCAAGTCAAAAGATTAACAAATCAGTTGATTGCAAGGAGATTATCATGGCTGGCAAGAGTATCCTCAAGGTTCTGGAAGTTGGGAAGATTCATGAGAATCCGGTGGCGTTGCGGAGTGTCAATAAGGAGAACGAAGATTATCTCGGACTGGTCGAGTCGATTCGTAGCAAGGGTTTCTTTGGCGCGATTACGGTGCGTGAGAAGGTTGATTCGGAATCCGGCACTAAGTTCTATGAGCTGATTGATGGTCTCCATCGCTTCAATGCAGCCAAGGACGCTGGACTCACGGAAATCAACTGTAACATCTTGGATATGGATGATGCCAATGTCCTCGAAGCTCAGTTGATGGCCAATGTTCACAAGGTCGAGACTCGCGCCATCGATTATACGAAGCAGTTGCTTCGCATGTTGTCGATGAATGCGATGATGACTGAAGCTGAACTGGCTGGTAAGCTTGGGAAATCGTTTGAGTGGTTGAGTCAGCGGCTCTCCTTGACCAAGATCAAGGATGCTGAGATTCAGAAGATGATCAATGATGGTAAGATCAAGCTTACCAATGCTTACGTTCTTGCTAAGCTCCCGCCTGAGGAACAGGCTGCTTGGCTTGATCGTGCAATCACGTTGCCGCCGCCGGAGTTCAGTGAGCAGGCAGATGCCCGTGCGAAGGAAATCCGTGATGCTAAGCGCAAGGGCAAGGATGCTGGTGAGGCTGTGTTCCAGCCCGTGGCTTTCTTGCAGAAGGTCGGGGATATCAAGAATGAGATGAGTTCGGGCGAGATTGGCAAGATTCTGTGTCGCGAATGTGATGTCAAGACTCCCGTGGATGGATTCACTCTTGGTATTTCGTGGGTTCTCCATATGGATCCGAAGTCGGTTCAGGTTCAGGTCGACAAAGAGAATCAGCGTAAGGCTGAGGCCGAAGTTGCGAAGACCAAGCGTGAGACTGAAGCGGCCAAGAAGAAGGCTGAGAAGGCCACTAAGATGCAGGCTGAAGCGGCTAAGTTGGCGGCTGAGGCCAAAGAGCGTCTTAATCCGTAATTTATCTGGCTAGGCCGAAAGGCTCATCACAAGTCAACTAGCCAGACTAAAACGACTCTGGACACCGAAGTCGCTAAATCGGAGTCGGGAGTAGCCCAGGCCTATGGTAGATTTCATTCAAGCCATGAATAGGGCTTCACTAAGAAAGCAAAGGTAAGAACATGAGTAATGAAACTGCACTTGTGACAATTCCCACGAATCAGCTCCCATCAGATGAGATCTTTGCAGCATCTACCAAAGCTGGTGATTGGCTTTCACGCTTGCAACTTATGACATCCACTAGTAAGGAATGCAAGAAGGGCAAGTTCCCGATTAATCACTATGCCTTGGTTGATGGCCAAAACATGGTAGACCTCGGCGAATCAGTTGATTGCATTGTCTTGGGTTTCCGACCCAAGGCATTGGATATGAGTGGTGAGCAGATTATTAGTCTCTTCCGACCCAAGGTGGTTGAAGGAGAAGTTACTGATCAAGCCTTTAAGGCGATTATGGATAAATCTGGCGAAAAGGATAGCCAGTGTATGTATGGTCCCGAGTTTCTTGTATGGGTACCGGTTTCTAAGCAATTTGCTACATTCTTTATGGGTAGCAAGTCCTCACGACGTGAAGCAGCCAAACTCAAGAATCGTATTGGATTTGGTGCTACACTTGGGTCGATTCTGGCAAGTAACAAGAAGTATGAGTGGTATACTCCGCTCGTGGACAATTGCAGCACGCCACTTGATCCTCCGAATGCAGATAAGATGACTGCTCAGTTGGAGAAGTTCAATAATCCTCCTGAGAGTGAGATTGAAGTAGCAGAGGAATCAGCTAAGACCGAACGCGCACGTTAAGATAGTTTCCATGTGAACCTTGTAGCATGTGCAGCGGGAATCCTAGTGCACTGGGTAATCCCCGAAGTTTGCAAGGCGTGTGTTATCCCGAACATAGATAGCAGGAATATAATTGCCTGTATCGGGATTCGGAGGAAGTCATTTTGAATGTAATTCCCTTAGTTATTCCTACCATTGATTGGAAAATGTTTATCCAATTCTTTGGTAATAATGGTATCAAGCAACTTGATTCTGATGGAGTGGATATTAAAGATCCAGCAGCACTCTTTATTGCTTTTAATCAAAAACAATCAGTCCAATACTCCATAGCTAATGATTTGTATGTCAGGAAATTAATTAATATGTCTTTCCTAGCCGAAGTAGAAGATGCGGCTGTGAAAGACATCTTAATTGGTACCAGTGTACTTTCTGTGTATACTCGGTCTACTAAGGAACCAGAACTGGGCATTCTGATTCTCACAGGTAATCTTGATGAATGGTTCGTTAGCATCAATGCTAAGTTGACTGAAGCTAGTCCATTTAGAACAAGACTCTTATATGGCAAGATTTATCTATACTTCCAGCAATCTTGCTTAAGATTTATGTGGTCAGGTTATGGCCGCGAGAAACTTGGAGATGAAACATTTATAATCAAGAAACAATAATCGGACTCTTGGGAAGACGTGGTGATGCAAAGAATGGTATCAACACATATATCATTCATTCCAGTGGTTCCGAATACTATCCATTAGTCTTAGATAATGAGGCATTAGCTAAAGTAGCAAAAGTTGGACTTGGTTCTGTTATCGGAATCATAGGTATGGTTGAAGATGATTGTTTAATTGTACAGGAGATATTTTGATGGAACAGTTAGTCAAGTTCAAAATTGGGAAATATCTATATAAAGTTAGAATGGATATTGGAGAGTCTCGAATCATACTCCGATTTCCTTATGCTCAATGTTTAATTGACGAAATCAGGAATATGGAGGGGTCTAAGTATCATGGTTATGATGAAGAAAAACCTGAAAAATGTTGGAGCATAAAGACAAGCCAGCGTAACTGGTTCCAAATCAAGTATCTTTGTGGTGAAAATGTCTATGCACCATTCGATGTACCTTTGCCCAAAGATAAGATCATTACACATAGGCCATTGTATGATTATCAGCATGAGACAGTTCAGCATATCCTGACTAGGCATTATTGTATCATTGCAGAGGAGATGGGATTAGGTAAATCTTTGGCTGCTATTGAAGTCATGGAACAAGCAGGCTTGAAAGATGAAATGGATTGTTGGTACATTGGACCTAAAGCTGGTGTCTTTGCTGTACAGAGAGAGTTAGTTAAATGGGAATGCAGAGTAAAGCCAAAGATGATTACGTATGAAGAACTTATAAAGGTTCTTAAAACTTGGCACGATTTCCCCGCTCCCCGTATGGTCATCTTCGACGAATCCTCTAAAATCAAGACAACCACTGCTCAGCGTAGTCAAGCGGCCATGGCACTTGCAGAGGCTGTCAGAGAGGAATACGGGGAACGGGGTTATATTGTTCTAATGACTGGGACACCGGCTCCGAAATCACCACTTGATTGGTATTGGCAATGTGAAGTTGCTTGTCCAGGATATTTAAAAGAGGGTGATGTGAACAAACTCCGTAGGCGTTTAGCTTTAACTGAGGAAGCAGAAAATTCGATTACTGGTGGAGTCTTTGCGAAACATGTTGCTTGGCTCGATGATGAGAAGAAATGTGCCAAGTGTGGTAAACTCAAAGAGCAGCATGGCAAGGATACCATGAGTCTTGTTATGGCCGCAACACAAGATGAAATAATCAGTGATCATGAGTTCATATCATCAAAGAATGAAGTACAGTACCTTTATGAACGAATGAAGGGACTAGTTCTTGTTAAGTTCAAGAAGGACTGTCTCGAACTCCCCGAGAAACGATACGAAATCATACAGGTTAAGTCTACACCAAGTATCATTAGGACGGCTAAGCTTATTACACAGACTAGTCGTCGCGCTATCGAAACTCTAACCTTGTTGCGGGAGTTATCAGATGGATTCCAATATCAGGAAACCCAAACAGGCTCTGGTCCCTGTCCGCTATGCAAAGCTACTGGAATTGAGAAACATCCAGTCAGTGGCGAGAACATGGCTTGCTCCCTCTGCAAAGGAAGTAAGTCCATGCCTACTTACGCTAGGTCTATCAAAGAAGTAGATTCCCCAAAAGATCAAATTTATATTGATCTCTTGGATGAATATGAAGATATTGGTCGTTTCATTGTTTGGGGAGGATTCACGGGTACCGTTGATCGGCTTTGTAAAATTGCCAGAGAACAAGGCTGGGCAACTCTCCGAGTGGATGGACGGGGACACGAGGGGAGATCAAGTACGGGCGAGAGTATTGATCCTACCAGATTATTTGATGCAATGGACTCTTCGCATAAAGACTATAACACGCTTCTCGAAACATACCCCAAGGTGGCCTATGTGGGGCAGCCTAAAGCTGGTGGAATTGCCGTTACTCTTACCGCATCTCCTGTGGCGCTTTATTATAGCAATGATTTCTCAGGTGAGGCCCGTATGCAAAGTGAAGATCGACCGCATCGAGCAGGTATGGATTTGAATCGAGGGCTGAGGATTATTGACTTGATTCATTTGCCTACAGACCAACTTGTTCTTAATAATCTGAAACTCAAAAAAGATCTACAAAAGATGAGTATGGGTGAACTACTGGAGGCAATGCAATGACAGTTAAAGAATGGGTAGAAAAAGAAAAGGCTCATTTAGACAGAACAAGAAGAAGTAGATAATCTTGATACAGATGATTTTGGTTGGTATGATCAGTATACTGAATTCATGGCATCAAAACAAGAGGAAGAAACATGACTAATGCATAGATTCCAAGAGGATTATGAAAGGTGGCAAAATGAAGAAGACAAATTAAAACTTATCGAAGAAAAAGATTTGTCTATTTCGGACTTATTCGCAATGTGGTGTGAAGAAAACGGAGAACAATAATGTTAGTCCAAAGTTATCTGACAAAAGAAGTTCCTATGGCTCTGGTCTTTGCTGATCCTGAGTTCAATTGTCGAGGCAAGATTGCCCCTATTGATGTTGTTGATCTTGCTAAGGATATTGAACAGAATGGATTGATTCAGCCTGTTGTTGTGCGACCATATAAGCCAGGGGAAAATGGCTCCTATGAGTTCAAGCTCATTGCCGGATTCCGTCGGCATATGGCACACGTTGTTATCAAGAAGGAAATGATTCTTGTTATCATTCGTGATGACATTACTGATGAGTCAAAGGAACGTTACTATAATCTCAGTGAGAATCTGAAGAGAGCAAATCTGAATCTTGTACAAGAAGCTAAGGCTATTGAGAAACTTGTACAATTGGGTTTGTCACGCAATGAAATTGCTGCGCATATTGGTATGTCTTCCGGTTGGTGCCAAGTTAGGAAGATGATTCTTGACCTTCCTGAGGATATCCAAAAAGAAGTAGCTGCTGGTGTTCTTTCACAGCCTCAGATTCGTGAAGTCCATAGTTATTGGAATCATGGTAATGGTCGTGATCAAGCTTTGAATGCTGTGAGAATCATCAAAGAGGGTAAAGAAAAAGGCCTAAAAGACATTACTGTTAATCCCAATAAGATACTGCCAAATACAAAACGCCTTAGGAATAAGCGTGATATTCTTGCAATGATGGATCATATCTATAATACTATTGGTCTTGGTCTTCATTCAAGAGCCTTGGCTTGGGCTGGTGGCGAAATCACTGACTTTGAGTTCTTTGACTCTATCAAGGAAGAAGCTGATAAGCTTGGTAAGAATTATACGAAACCCACTGAGCAAATCAAATTTGAGGGGAACCTTTAATGGATAAGGTATCAGTAGCACTGGGCATCCTTGCTTGGATTATGTTGCCCATCATCTTTGCTCCTTTGGCAATCATCTTAGGAGCAATAAGCTTTAAGACTACCGGGGGTAAGTTCGGTGTCTTTCTTGGAATCTCGAGTCTTGTAGTTGTAGGCCTTGCAATTTGGTGAAAACATTAATCTTCTGTATGGTCTTCTTTGTCTATCCTGTTATTATCGCATGTCTAGTTTGGAGAATCAAGTTCCTTGAAGAAATGATTTTGACCCTTATGCGAAAGTAGATTAATATGCATATTCTATTACATATGGGTCTTTGGCATAGATTTACAAATGTTTTAGTCCAGTCTTCATCAACTTTTGACTTGATTATATCAATTGTTGCCATTATTGCTACTGTTAGTGCCGTGGTTGCTATCTTAAGAAAGTGATAATGATATTCTTCGATACAGAATGCTGCGGACTGCATAGCCCCATCACTCTTGTGCAATATGCAAGAGATGATGGGGAGATTCAATTACACTCGCCTTGGTATGCTTCTGCTCGTGAAACAATAATCCTTTTCGAGAAATTCCTACAAGAGCCGATTGTTGGGTTCAATCTCGAATTTGATTGGTTTCACATTTGTCAGATGTATACTACATTGATCCAGTTTCCAGACATGGACTGGATTCCAATTGAACACATAACCGAATATGCCCTAATGGAAGAGAAGGGCAGATTCGGTCCTTGCCTAAAGCCTTCTAGTGTTTGTGACCTTATGTGCTATGCCCGTAAAGGGCCATATCAAAGTACAATGGGTCGCAAAGATATCATGATTAAGCGTGTCCCCACGCCTCTTGCCTTCATCTTAGCAGATGAACTAGATAAAAGGATTCCTATTAAAGATATTTATTTCTCTAAGAAAGAGAATCCTAAGAAACGTTGGCAAGTAGTAGATATCTTGGATGAATTTGGAGACGTTGATCCAAGTTTCAAGCATGTTGTCCTCAAGTTTGCACCAAGTAGTGCTCTAAAAGCTTTGGCTATGGATGCTCTTGGATTCGAGAAAGATGAAGTCTTACTCTTTACTGATGTTGAAGTACCTAAGAAACTGTATCCATTAGAGTTTGGTTACGCTCCATATGCCACTGCAGACGTAATCGACAAAAAGACAGGCTACATTCTTCCTGTGAGTCCAAGTAATTGGCGTGGTAAATGGCCCGAGATTATTAAGTATCATGCAAGTCATTGGGAATATAATACACAAGCAAGAATATACGCATCTGATGATGTGAAGTATACAAGGGGTCTTTATCATTTCTTTGGTGATCCTGAGTTTGATGATAATGACTCGATTCTAACTTGCATGGTAGGCGCGAGTCGTTGGCATGGATTCTCAGTTAATATCCAAGCTGTTAGAGACTTGCGCAAAGAAGCGGTGATTCGTGCAGTCAAAATACGTAAACTGTTTAACTTTAATTCATCACGTGCATGTATCTCTTACATGGAACAGGTGATGGATGAGACAGAGAAATTGGCACTGACCCATAGTGGTAAGAGATCGACTAAATCCGCAGTTCTTGAAAAAATCAGTAAATGGACTGTCGATGCAGTTTGCGATGAATGTCAAGGCATTGGTTGTAAGAAATGTGATGAAGGGCTTGTTCATTCTGATATCCAACATAAGGCAGCAATAAGGGCTAACGAGATTCTCGATGCTCGTCACGCAAAAAAGGAAGTAGAACTCTATGACAAACTTATTGTGGCTAAACGCCTTCATGCTGGTTATAACGTTATTGGTACTTTGTCTAGCAGGATGTCAGGAATCGGAGGACTTAATCCACAGGGAATTAAAAGAGCAAAACGTGTACGAAAATGTTTTACTTTGGCTGATAGCCCTGATTACGTTTTGGATGGTGGTGATTTTGATGGTTTTGAAGTAACTATCACAGACGGTGCATACAAAGATCCAGTGTTACATCAGGATATAACTGAACTTCATACCTGTTTTGATTGCAAGGGAATTGGTTGCAAGGAGTGTGAGTTTACTGGCAAGGTTACAAAGAAGATTCACGGAATATTTGGTACATTCTTCTTTGACAAGACATACGAAGCTATCTTAGCTACTAAGGGTGCTAGTGAACCTGAACGTGATTTGTACACAAAATCCAAGAACGGGGTATTTGCTTTGTTTTATATGGGTGAAGTGCATACACTCATGAATCGTGTAGGTATCAGTAAAGAGCAAGCAGAGGCTGGATTCAATCGACTTTTGACTAGATATAAAGTCTTTGCTAAGGAACGCCAACGTTATATGGACATGTTTTGTTCTATGCGTCAGCCCGGTGGTATAGGTTCTAAAGTTATCTGGGCTGAGCCTCATGACTATATTGAAAGTATGCTAGGATTCAGACGCTATTTTACTCTTGAGAACTTGATTTGCAAAACATTATTTCATTTGGGTGAGAAACCGCCAGATACATGGAAAAAGATTAAGATTAATGTCATTCGCCGTGATCGTGTTCAAACAGCTTGTGGTGCTTTACAATCAGCATTATTCGGAGCAGCATTTGCATTGCAGGCTGCTAATATGCGAGCTGCTGGTAATCATGTGATTCAAAGTACTGGTGGACAACTTACTAAGGGGCTTCAGTGTAAGATCTGGGAAGTACAGCCAAAGGGTGTTAATCCTTGGTATGTACAACCAATGAATTCACATGATGAGATTCAGTGTCCTCGGCTCAAGACTATCAGCACTAAGAAGATTGTAGATGATTTTATCAAAGAAAACCAATCGATAATTCCTCTTCTGAAAATGGAGTGGAAAGAAGGTAATGCTACATGGGCAGACAAATAGAATTAGTCAAGCAGACTATAGTAAAGGAAGTAAATAAGCGAAGAAGCCTATTAACAGTATTGAACACAGTAAAGTTTCGTAGAATCTGGAATTATTCAACAGAACAAGACAAGGAGAATCTTTTAAAAGACCTAGAATGCCGCGATGCTTTATTTGTGAAAGACTGGATGAACACGAATCCAGTTATTGAACTAGAGGAAATGAGTAGTCAACAACTAAAGGAGGTTGCTAAAGAATTAGGTATATCAAATTGGTGTAGACTATCTGTGCCAGCGTTAATCAATGCAATCATATTGGAGAGAAAGAAATGAGAAAAAAGAAACATACACTTGAGGGTATGTACTTGATTATTGAGGAAATGTGTAAACGAGTCGATATCAATAGACCTGAGTTGCCAGATAAGAGAGTATTGAATCGATTGCCTAAGAGTGTTGTTGATGAAGGAGAAAAATGGCTAAAAGCTATTTTTGAAAATGAATATTTAGCAGTGTACTCTATTAGGAAACTATTGTCAGAGGACATCTGGAAGTTTTATGATGCTTTCAAGACCGACTTTAAGGATCATAGAGAAGTCAAACTAATCAAGGAGCGTGCTGAGTTGCTGGAAAGGGCACTAATGAGTTTGACTAGGCCGGATCTTTTTAAGCCAAAAGCTATAACACAGATTCTTAAGGAAATGCGACGTGGACATCTCAAGAAAACTTGCTAGATCTGCCAGAATCTGGAAACAGAAGAAAAAAGAAGAGGAAGAATTGCTGGACGAGGACGAGGACGAGGACGAGGACGAGGACGAGGACGAGGACGAGGACGAGGACGAGGACGAGGACGAGGACGAGGAACCTATAGGAACTAATCATGATTTCTAAGATAGAACTACAAGAGGCAATAATCAACAGGGTAGAACATATTGCAGGAAGCTGTAATTCATTCAATATCAATCGAAACGAAGGAGTGGTCATTGGTCTACTTTGGGCACTAACTGGTAAGAAACTGGATACCTTGCCCAATACTACTGCAGAAATCTTTGATCTGGCTAATATTAAGTATACAAAAGAAGGAGACAAGATTCGATGGGTAATCAACTGAAAAAGGGACCAAGAGAGCTAGCTAACCTACATTCATTGGCTCTTAAGGCTCATGAAGAAAAAATTGGTACACTTTATAGGGTTATGGGCGACTGTATCTTGGCAACTGAACTCCTGATTCGAAAAGGATTGGTGACACATGAAGAAATTGCAACCCTACGAAAAGCAATCCGAAGTGAACAAGTTTCTCAGAATCTTGACAAACGAGGCACTGACGGACCCAGTGTTCAAGGAAGTATTCAAAATTGCGACACCCGAGTATCTGCGGCTACGAGCTATCGAGTTCCTAACGGAGAAGAATCCCCGAAAAGCCCTGATCCTGTTGATGATGGCAGAACTAAGAACAATGTCACAGGAACCTGAGAAATGAACATTTATCTTCATTTTAATGGAGGCTTACAACCAATGGTATGAAAGCATTCTACACAAAACCAAAGTCTGGTCCAGAGGATAAGATACAACGGGAAATCATTGCCTTTCTCCAGATGCGTGGATGGTTTGTGAAGCCCACACATGGTAACATGTATCAAAGTGGATTCCCAGATCTCTTTGCATGTCACTCTAGTTATGGGCAGCGTTGGATAGAGGTCAAGAACCCATTGGCCTATTCATTCACTGGAGCACAGTTAATTGATTTCCCCAAAATCTGTGCAAATGGCTCAGGTGTCTGGGTACTTGTTGCAGCTACTGAGGAAGAGTATAAGAAGCTCTTTAGCAAGTATAACTGGTACTGGTATCTGAGTATCATGAGAGGGTAATATGGAAAAGAAACCTTGTCCCTTCTGTGGGAGTAAATTAGGATTGAACTTAGAATTAGACGGAGGTATTGGTTATGAAACAGGGTACCGAATCGTTTGTTATAAATGCTCTGCCAAAGGGCCACATGTTAAAATCAGACTAGATACTGGTTTCAATCCAGACGTCGAAGCAACTGAACTTTGGAATAAAAGATCATGAGATATAAAAAGAAACCAGTTGTTGTTGAGGCATTTCAGTGGACAGGTGACGAGAATCAGACTGAAGATCCAGAATGGATTGTCAAGGCTATTAAATCTGGTGAAGTTTGGTTCGATAAAATGTGCAAAGGTCGAATAGCACTTGTAATATATACATTAGAAGGATCAATGAGGGCAATGCCAGGTGATTGGATCATTAAGGGTATCAAAGGTGAAATATACCCATGCAAGCCTGATGTGTTTGAAGAAACCTATGAGGTGATTTATGAGTAAGCGAATTGGCGTGTTCATGGATGTTAGTAACTTGTACTATTGCTGTAATCAAAAGTACAAGGCAAAACTGAATTATCGGGCGTATCTTGATTTTATTAAGGAATATGGCGAAGTTTCCCAGGCAATCGCTTATGGTGCTCAGATTAAGGAAGAAGCTAGGAAGTTCATTTCTGTTCTTGAGCATCTTGGATTCCAAGCAAAATACAAGTGTCCTAAGACATTTGAAGGACCAGATGGTGGACTCTCAGTTAAGCGTAAGGCTGATTGGGATGTTGGAATTGCAATGGATGTTGTGCAAATTTGTTTAGGTGTCGGTGTCGATACAATTTTCCTTGGCAGTGCAGACTCGGACTTGACACCTGTTGTTAAGTGGGCAACGAATAGAGGTATTACATTCGTGGTACTTGCTTGTGGAATCTCACGTGACTTGAAAGAAGTAGCAACCAAATGGATCGAGATTCCCGAATCGATGATGGAAGGTCAGGAGCTGGTGGATACTAAGGAAAAGAAAGATGAACCAATTCACTGCGGAACTGACGAGTCTCCTAAATAGGTATTCCAAGGAGAATGAGTCTAATACACCCGACTATGTGTTAGCAGCTTATATTGAAAGCTGTCTGCTTGCATTTAATCTTGCAACTAATTTGCGAGATTTACAAGCACAGCCGAGTAAATTCCCATACCTTGTGCCGCCAAGAACACTGGATAAGGCTAATGACAAAAAAGAATCTTAAAATTGCAAACCTGATACGAGATTCGAGGATTATGCAATCCTTTCTCAGAGATGCTGAGATTAGTCAACGACTTAGTAAGTTGACCAATATTCAACTTGCTAAGGCGTTAGAACTCCATCTTCTTAGCGAACTTCCTTTGACTGGTATGAGATATAATACTGTTGAGGAGTCAATCAGAAGGCTAAAGACAATATGAATACACCCGACACAAACGCAGGCCACTTGACTGAAAAAATTATGTCAAAGATCAAGGAGAGGGAGCCAGAGATGTGTACAAGTCTCTATAATAAAATATATGAATCAGTATTAGCTGTACTTGATGATGAAGAAAAATGGAATGAATCATTTAAGGGTTTTATAAAATGACCAAGTGTACACATCCAGGGTGCAAGAATCATTATTCACATCCTTGTGAAAAATGTAGGAAACCAAAGTTTCCATCTCTTAGAGTCAGCATATCTACTTTGGTAAATTATTCACAAAGTGCTGAAGATACCAGAGTCTTGATGAGATTGTCTAAGAATTTATATAACCCTTTGCCGAAGCATCAAGATTCCGAGATCTGGAATTAGAGAGGTGGTTTGCATGATTCCTCAGAAATGGCATCCAATTAGTATTGCAATATCAATATGTAGTGATCACGGTGAGACTAGTATTATTACTATCGATGCTGAATATCTTAAAGAGAATAAAGAAGAGCAAGAGGCACTTGATAAGTTATGGGAGCATGTCACAATCTACTATAATAGTCTTACAGAAGTATTTAATAAGAGAGAAAGAAATGAAGACTTGCAAGAATACAAGAGACTGAAGAAAAAGCTTGGAATATGATTCGCCAAGTCTATGAATGCTTAGTCTGTGGTTCAAGATTCTTCAAGGATCGACTAAGTAAGGAAGTTACTATGGTAACTGAGATACATACTTGTCGATATATTAAGAATCTCGATGGTTCTATTTATGGCCGATCAGAATTAATTGGAGAAAAAGAAATTGAAACACTTGATTCAGAAAGCCGGTGAACACAATTGTCTTGTATATTCCATGTCCATGCTTCTTGGCCTAAGTGTAGAGGAACTAGAAGCGAGACTCGGGAATAAGGGTAATGAGAAAGTTTGGCCTGAACTTCCTGAGCCACACTGTTATCGCAATTACCATATTCTTGAATTGATTGACATAGCCTATAGCATGAAATTGGCAATGATCTGTTATTACAAAGAAATCTTTCTCTCGCCTACGCTACCGTACACGGGTGCACAGATTCCAATTAAATTAACATACACACATGTACATGAGCTATTGGCTAATACAGATGCTCTTCTTGTAACAGGGAATCATGCATTGGCTTGGAATGGTACATACGTACTTGATCCAAATGGGATTATGAAATCCCTGTCAGATGTATATGATAACCTGACTATGTTTTTTCTGATTAGGAAGATGGAATAGTAATCAAATCAAGCCAAAAATATATTTTCAAAATAGGTGGAAATGTCGTTTGCTAGCGTGTATATTAGGTTAGTAGGGCATTCTACAGTATAGAGGTTGATTTGATTATGCAAAGGAGGATTCGGAAATCATGAAGAACAACCCAAGATTTGAATGGTATGTAGTGCGAAATCACAATGGCGAAATCAAGATTCTCGGAGGGTATGCATACAAAGAAGATGCAGATTGGATTGCATTTACCAAGTCAGAGAATTATAAGGTTGATGTGTTTGCACACAGGCTTCTCTGTGATCAATTAGATCCCAATAAGGATGAAAACTGGGTATGATTAACAATCCAGACTACAAGTGGTATGTGATTCGAGGAACTAAGATTGTTTCTGGATGGGAATATAAGACTTCATGAAAGAGAATGGAGGTAAGGTCGTAGCCAAATCAAGATGCAAATTGAATCCTAACATCAACTCAAATTGGGAATTAGCACGATGATAGAACTCAAGAAATATTTACATGTTGACATGCTCTCAGAAGAAGAACTATACCGATTGACATCTCTATTGCGAGAGCATAATGAGTCGGCTATGAAGCCATTGATTCTGCATCATATACCCTTAACTGCACACTTCGCAGGACAAACTACTTTGCAGTTTGGGTATCGAAGTGGGGAATGTCTCTCAGCAGGATTGGAAGGACTTGTTGCATCCATAAATCGAATTTATGAGGCAGCCGGAACAGATACTCCAATCTTGAGAGACAACAATATTACACCCTATCTAGTAGTTTGTATCAAGGGTGCAATACTTGATTTTGTCAATCATGATCATCTTGTACCCATTGGCAGAGCCACAGTGCGTAAGGGACTTAAAGACTTTCCTAGACTTACGCCAATTACCATCTTGCCATCTGGATTCGAGACCGATATTGACCATCTACTTGAACATCGAGACTTTGTAGAGTCTGATCTTCAAGGTACATATATTGAGATGGGTCTCAATGAGCGGGATATTAAGGTTCTTCAATTGAAACTAATGGGCTATACTTATCAAGAGATTTCTGACCTGACTGGCTATACCTTTCCATTGGTTAGCAAAATATTCCGTGGAATCCAAGACAAGTTCATCATGCTATTTAAGTTTCGACCACGACATGCACGAAAACGACGTAGCGATAGGGAGGAGATAACATGAAAAGGTGTTTGTTTGTGGTGGCATCACCGAAGGTGAAGGAAATGGGAAATCACTGTGTTGTAGTTGCTATGAATCAGGTAAACAAAAAAGGAAAGTAAGATACGGTCTAATAAATGTGTTATCAAATATTTGGGATCGGCTTTCGTCCTCTATGAGGAAGGTAGCATGAAAAGAAATCAGAGTGAAACTGATATTATTAAAATGCTGAAGGAAGACTAAAATGAAACTTTATAAGCTGACAGACGAAAATGATCAGACACAAAATTCTTGCCAATGGGGCGAGAATATTACACATGAGACGAGTGGTGAAGGCAAATTTTGTGGGCCGGGATTCACTCACTGGTATCTTGACCCTCTTTTAGCAGTGTTTCTGAATCCAATTCATGGAGATTTTGATCCAAAGACCATGCATCTGTGGGAAGGCAAGGGAGAAATAGTCAAGAATGATCATGGGCTCAAAGTGGGTTGCACCAAGGCAACTACACTTCGTCGGATTAGCTTGCCCGAGATTAGTACTGAGAATCGGATTAAGATTGCAATCCTTTGTACCAAGCAAGTTTGCAAAGAGCAGGCTTGGAATACTTGGGCAGACAATTGGCTGAGTGGTAAAGACAGGACTCGGAAATCGGCGACGGCGGCGTCGGCGGCGGCGTCGGCGTCGGCGGCGGCGGCGGCGGCGGCGTCGGCGGCGGCGGCGGCGTGGGCGTCGGCGTCGGCGGCGGCGTGGGCGGCGTGGGCAGCGGCGTGGGCGGCGTGGGCAGCGGAGGCAAAAGCTATTGATCTGCTGAAGATTATCAAGGAGAATCTGAAATGAACAATAGAGAACTAGAAAAAAGTATGGGTGTTAAAATAGATGAACCTATGTCTATGCTTATTGAAGCTATTGATCGACTTACATTTGAACTTAGGGTTATGAACGTAATTAAAGTAGGTCCCATAAATTATAAATACTGGGAGGATCAAACCAAATTGTTAGAAGGTAAATAACCTAATGAACCACAAACGAGAATGTAATGAATGTGTATTTAAGCATCTCGGTTCAGCTTACGTATTATATGAAGAGACAAGAAATGGGTATCCTGAGGATCGGATTCTAGTTATTGGCCACCTTGATCAAGCAGCCAGTCACTGTTTCACTCAGGAACAACGAGAAATGATTCGGGAACTACGGAAGAAATATCAAGACACAGGAGACTTAGAGTATGCAGACATTACACGAATTGCATCAAGCCTGGGTACAGAAGAACCAATCACGGGAATCTGAAGTTAAGTGGGCCGCATGTCTTAGGTGTGGATGCCATGGTTCCAGTAAGGAATGTGGTCATGCTCCTTTAGCTAATGGTTGTGAACTCAATGACCAATCGATTTGCCCCTGCTGTACTAAACTGGCAGATGTGGCTAGGTTCACAAGAGACATGGAAATGATATCAAAGATTCCAGAACCTCTTGATCATCGACGTTGGCAAGCTGATATCCTTATGTATCAGAAGCTCAAGGAACTTGGTTATACTGAGGGATGTGCAATCTATAGGAGCTTGAAACAATGAAACTCTATAAACTGACAGATGGCAATGATCAGACATATAATTCTTGCCAATGGGGCGAGAACATTACACATGAGACGAGTGGCGAGAGCGATCTTTGTGGGCCGGGATTCACACACTGGTATTTGGACCCTCTCTTGGCTGTGTTTCTGAATCCAATTCATGGAAAGTTTGATCCAAAGACCATGCATCTGTGGGAAGGTAAGGGCGAGGTAATCAAGAATGATCACGGGTTGAAAGTAGGTTGCACCAAGGCAACTACACTTCGTCGAATTAGCTTGCCTGAGATCAGTATTGAGAATCGGATTAAGATTGCAATCATCTGTGCCAAGCAAGTTTGCAAAGAGCAGGCTTGGAATACTTGGGCAGACAATTGGCTGAGTGGTAAAGACAGGACTCGGAAATCGGCGACGGCGGCGACGTGGGTGGCGGCGGAGGCAGCGGCGTGGGCGGCGTCGGCGTCGGCGGCGTGGGCGGCGTCGGCGTCGGCGGCGTCGGCGGCGGAGGCGGCGGCGGCGGAGGCAGCGGCGGCGGAGGCAGCGGCGGAGGCAGCGGCGGAGGCAGCGGCGGAGGCAGCGGCGGCGGCAGCGGCGGAGGCAGCGGCGGCGGAGGCAGCGGCGGAGGCAGCGGCGAGGGCGTCGGCGAGGGCGGCGGAGGCGGCGGCGGCGGCGGCGGCGAAGGCGACGGCGGCGGAGGCAGCGGCGACGGCAGCGGCGAGGGCGGCGACGGCAGCGGCGAGGGCGTCGGCGGCGGCGGCGAGGGCGTCGGCGGTAAAAGATATTGATTTGCTGAAAATTATCAAAAGGAGCTTGAAATCATGCAAACAATTAAAGTCGGACCAAAAGGTAGACATGTAAAGATACCAATAGGTTGGCATCGGGTAACTGAGGGTATAACAAATAAATGGGACAAGTTTGCTGATACACAAACTTTGCTTTTTCAAGATGTTGAAAAGGATGATTTGGAAATGTCTTGGGATGACTATGACTGTTTAATCCGTAATGATGATAGACTATACCCAAGATAATGGAACTAAAATGCAAGCAAAACGGATAAATGATTATAAAGGAAAGAAGTGCTGGAAGTTTCCAGTCAAAATCGAATATGGAGAAAAAGCAAGCTATACACAGTGTCCTGAGGATATGTTAAAGGGGATCACTTGGGTGATCAGTACTTCGGCACGAGATGCAGGATACATGATTCGGGATAAATTGGCAGGTATACCTTGTGTCCAGCTTGAAGTCTTTGGTCCCAAAGGTGGAGTAGCTTGGCACTCGTATCGGGGATGGGAATCAGCAATCTTTGAGCAGATGTGCATGAATCGAGAAGATAAACAAGGGAAACTATTATGACAAAGCATCAAGCAATCAAAAACGCATGTAGGCTTATTAACTTAGCCTGGATGGGTATTGATCCTATGGCTAATAATCCATGTGACTGTTTCTGTGGAAAAAACGTAGAAGGATTCCAAGCAGACATAGAGACATTCAACTGGGTTCGAGATGCGATTGTCGAGAAGCAGGAACGTGAAGGAAAGATAGTCAACAAGAATCATGAAGCATTTAGATTGGGAGCCTGAACATGTTTACTGTGCATATTGAAGTAATTGGCTCACCCTTTGGTAAAATAATACAAAAACTTCAAGAATATAAGGCTCCTTTTGAACTTACTGGTAGCCACCGTTATCTTAGAAAAGTCAATGCTGATTGGGATTTTTTCACTCAATATAATAATAATATATACCTATACCTACTTAGAATTGGCTTCGTAAGCTGTTTAGATTATCAAGTTGACAGGCATATAAAATCAGTACTTATCTGGAATAAAGGTATAGATGTCAATGAACAAATTCATATACAATTAGTATCTGATTTTCAAGCAAAAGTAATTATACAGAATTACTTTGGGTACGAAATCCATCAAGTAAATGATAAAACAAAAGCAAACAATCTCTGGAATAGTGCATTTAGATTATATTACAACTTAAAAGGACTTAAGCCATGACAGCAAAACAAGTAATCGCAGAGGTCTTGAAGCGAGAATCTGAAGTGTCAGTTTGTGTGGAAACAACATATTGGTCCCATGAAGGAACACCAAGAAATAATCACAAAGATTATTCACTTTGGGTTGCTAAGGGCAATCGTTACTATCGTGGTACAACATATCAGGAATGTCTTGATCAGTATCTGAAAAGTCGTGTTTAATTAATCAATGCCCAGGTGGCGGAATGGCAGACGCAACAGACTTAAAATCTGTCGAGGAAACTCGTATGGGTTCGACTCCCATTCTGGGCACCAATCAAAGGAATAAAGAAATGTCAAACACAAATCAACAACTGAGAGACGGGCTTATCAATATAGCAGATCAATGCAATCGTCTCTCATTATATAATATTGAAAACAACTACGAAGGTTGGTAGAGCCAAATAAAGATGACACAGAGCGTTTGGAATTTCTGATGGCACAGTACAACATGACGAGAGAATCCATTGATACATGGCAGCGTTCGATGGACAAGCCCGAGCCGAAGTACCGGCCATGGACGGCAGCGGAGGCGGTAGGCAAAGCGATCAGGTGCAAGGGCAACAAAGGCACATAGATTGTGCATTTGATCACGTCAGCGGGGAAAAATGCGGCGTTCGATAATCGAACCTATGCGCTTGAGTTCCTGCTACAGGACTACGAACAGCCCGATGGTTCGCCATGCGGCGTAAAGATTGAATAATATATTAGCTTAGGAGAACCTGAAATGACTAAATGGATATCAGTAAACGACAAAATGCCAGAAGAAGGCACCTATGTGCTTACCTGTGACTATAAAAACAAAGAATCTGTTCTGACTGCAAGATACAAAGAAGGACAATTTTATATCTTTAGCTTCATAGTAGATATAGTTACTCACTGGATGCCCTTGCCCGAGGTACCAAATGAAAACAATCTACGTTGATTTAGATGGTGTTATTGTAGACCTTGTTCAAGGAATCTTGAACAAACAGGGTATCACTAGTTTCCATTGGCCCAAGGGTGAATACAATATTGAAAAAACACTTGGAACAAACTGCCTTAGGGATATGAGTATCCATGACTGGGCTACGTTGCCAATGACACTAGATGCTAAGAGAATCATGAATATCATCTGTGATTATGATGTTAAAGTGATTCTTTGCTCTAAGCCTTATAATGAAACAAGCGCAGCAGGTAAATGGCTTTGGTGGCAAACTAGCCAATTCGCTGGATTTCCATTGATTCTGACCGATATGAAAAGTATCTTAGTAAATAAAGATACTTTGCTTATTGATGATTCAGAACTAGAGTGTGTTCAGTGGCAGCAGAATGATGGAAATTGCATCTTGTTGCCTAGACCTTGGAACTATCTGTATAATGTAAATACAATTACTTCTCTAGAAAGTGGAATAAGGAATCAATTTCATGTTTGATACATATGTCACGAAACAAGCTGCACCTTATCCTCAGACAATCACAGAAATAAAGGCTCCAACAGATGATTCTATTAGGATTTATAAAGAGTTAAAGGAAAAGGTAACAAGTGAGTTGCTTGCTTGTTTCAGAACTAAGGATAATGGATTCGAATGTACTTGGCACCTATTTGATCGGCCTGAAATACAGGGTGCTATATTAGTTTGTCGATTCTCATTAAATGGACATGATCATCAAGTCAAGATTGATATTGATGATCGTATGACTACTGACGAAGTGGCACAGAAAATCAATAAAGTATTAACTGAATCATTGTCAGTTATCATGATTAGGTATATCAACGAAGGACTGAGAAACGAGTTATCGAAAGGACAAGGTCATGGTTCTTACAAGTAAGAATGTTGAGGATGTGCTCAGAGACTGTTTGTTCACTGAAGATGAGGATAAGTCTCAAGCAGTGTTTGTTGAAGGAGTAATAACTAACTTTAAATTTCATCCTGGTAGGTTGTCAAATCATCGAGAAGACATCATATCAATGCTCAATGATTTGCCAGAGGATTTCCAGAAGGATAAGGGTGGTGGTTGGAGTTTTCTTAATGCCTGTGTAGACAGGTTAGGTAGACAATGGGGTGAACATATCAATATTGAACAATTACTCGTTCTTGGCATTGCTATCAAGTATGCAAAGATCTTGTTACCAAGAGATATGTGGAATATTCTCCCTGGTGGTATGCCATATTTCAGTGTAGGAGATGAGTTAGCTAAAGCCGAAATTGCTATTGAGGAGGTAAGTAACTAGTATGACTACAAATCAAATAGTCTTGTTGCTTGATATCTGCCAAGGATTTAGTAAAGATAGACATTTGGGCACATTGGAAAGAGATTTACAAATACTTCTGAGAAAGGGACTAATTGACTCAACTAAGACTGATTGGAAATTAACTGACCGTGGTTATCAAGTTGCAAATCTTCTATTGCTAGTTGGAGACTTAGTATGACAACTGATCAAGCCATTAAAGTAATTAATAAATTTGCTCCTGAATATACAGGAATACTTATTCAGGAAACTACAAGATTTATAGGAGGTGTTAAAGAACATTTCTTTAGTGTCTTTGTCAAGTCTCATAAACAGCATGCCTATGGGCTAACTCTGAAACAGACTATTGATAGACTGCTTAAGAATCGAGATTCTAAGACTCCAGAAGATATTATCTCGAACCTGGAATCGAGAGTCAAGAAACTTGAATCAAAGATAGGCGGTACGATATGAAACGTGAATTCCTGATGCTCGCTCATAAGTTCACTGATGACCCCATTGGTGGTTGGTTTTGTTCTGAGAAGTTAAATGGGATGCGTGCATATTGGGACGGTGGAATCTCCCGTGGTCTCAAGAAGATTGATATCCCATGGGCAAATACAGACAAGGATGAACGGTATAAAGATTATCAAGTTTGTACAGGACTCTGGTCCCGATTGGGCAATGTACTTCATGCTCCCGATTGGTGGCTCGATACTATGCCACAAATGCCATTGGATGGAGAACTTTGGATCGGGAGACGACAGCGCCAGTCTCTGATGAAGATTGTCAAGGATCTTGATAATCTAAACTGGGGACCAGTAAAATACATGGTCTTTGAGACACCCGCATACGAAATGATGTTTGATGGAAGTATGCTTCCTTGGGGTAAACAAGCTTTGCTTGGACCACTAGAGAGTCAGAAAATAGGGTATTCACCAAAGCCAAACACCCCGTTCTGGGCTAAGGTTGATCTCATGAAGGAAAAACTTCATGAGCATAATCTTATTAAGATTGTGGATCAAGTTAGGCTTCCTTGGTCTAAGTTTGATGCCTACCCACTGATTGAGAAGATGCTTTTGCCTGATGCTTGTGTGAATCAGGGTATTGAAGGCTATATGCTCAGGAGTCCTGATGTAGGTTACGAATGCTGCCGTAGTCATAGGCTCTTGAAAGCAAAGCCATGGCAAATTGGCAAGGGAAAGGTAATTGGTTATACTTATGGGAAAGGTAAATTCTATGGAATGATGGGGGCTTTGGTCATTGAGACCATTGTCGATATTGAAGGATATGATCCGAAATCAGTGATTCTTGAACTTTCAGGGTTCACTGACCAGGAACGTAGACTTAGTGACTCTACATGTGAACCTAACGAATGCAAAAAATCAGTTCGAGAAGGAGTAACAGCTGTTGCTTTCCCAATGAATAGTGAAGTGAGTTATAAGTTCAATGATACTAGTGAAGATGGCGTGCCACAAGAAGCGAGGTATATGCGATGAATGAGTGCACACTATGCCACACATAATCAAAAGAAATGGTACACTTGCAACTGTATGTCTTTGGTTCTGAAGGAATTGAAGTGTGTTTCCAATGTCGTATGGTATTAACAGAAGTAGCCAAAGGAATCAATTCGGCAACAGGTAGAGCCAAGATTGCTGGATTCAAGAAGGGAAAAGAAAGTCTTGCCAATAGTATTTGAATATAGACTTATCAGTAATCAGTGTATGAAGCCCAAACCAGGAACAATTAAGCTAATGGAAGTTGGAGAAAGGTGAAATGAAACTTTATAAACTGACAGACAAAAATGATCAGACACACAATTCTTGCCAATGGGGCGAGAATATTACACATGAGACGAGTGGCGAGGGCAAGCTTTGTGGGCCGGGATTCACACATTGGTATCTTGACCCTCTTTTAGCTGTGTTTCTGAATCCAATTCATGGAGATTTTGATCCAAAGACCATGCATCTGTGGGAAGGTGAGGGCGAGGTAATCAAGAATGATCACGGGTTGAAAGTAGGTTGCACCAAGGCAACTACACTTCGTCGGATTAGCTTGCCCGAGATCAGTACTGAGAATCGGATTAAGATTGCAATCCTTTGTGCCAAGCAAGTTTGCAAAGAGCAGGCCTGGAATGCTTGGGCAGACAATTGGCTGAGTGGTAAAGACAGGACTCGGAAATCGGCGGCGGCGGCGGCGGCGGCGTCGGCGTCGGCGGCGGCGGCGTCGGCGTCGGCGGCGGCGGCGTCGGCGTCGGCGGCGGCGGCGGCGGCGTCGGCGTCGGCGGCGGCGGCGGCGTGGGCGTCGGCGTCGGCGGCGGCGTGGGCGGCGTGGGCGGCGTGGGCGGCGGCGGCGGGGGCGGCGTGGTCGGAGGCGGAGGCGGCGTGGGCGGCGAGGATGGTGGAGGTAAAAGATATTGATTTGCTGAAGATTATCAAGGAGAATCTGAAATGATTAATGAAACACTGAATCTGCTTGCACAAAAACTTGGAGTGGGTGTCGAGATTCTTTGGGAATGCCTACTGAAACAGGCATACATCGATTCTATGCTAGCTGTTATATTTATCTTGGTTCTAATTGATATCTTCTGTGTTACATATAGACTGATCTGGAAATATAAGATGCCTGATCCTGATTATTATGATATGAGATTTTCGGTCTTTGTTTGCAAGTGTCTTTGGGGATTTTTCTTAGTATTAGTTACTTGTTTAGTGTTTATTGAGTTGCCTTTGATCTACGCAGGATTCATGAATCCTGAATATTGGGCGATTTACAAGATTCTGGGAGCAATGAAATGATACTAGAATAAGGACTATCTAAGATGTATGGACAAGACTGGTCTAATGCAGTAGCAATTCGAGATGACCTTCTGATTTCCGTTATCAAGGAGCATAGGAAAGATGGCAAACTTTCTATTAAATTGATTAAAAGAATCGAGAAGCAACTTAAACAAGACCAGCGTCATTATCAATTTGATATAGATTGGGAGTCCAAGCCATGATCTTAATCAAACCCAGTTCTAAAGTCCTTGCAGTATCGGTCTTCTCATTGAATCTCATCGAATTGGCTGGAAGGGTATGTTACAAAAGTGAGGATAAGATAACTAAAGAGTCTAACCTCAAGTTTGCGGAGAAAATTATAAATCTTGGTCATGAATCTGTACTTGAACATGCTAGTGCCACGGTTCGAATTATCTGTGATCGAGGCGTGAGTCACGAAATCGTGCGTCATCGTCTTGCCTCATATAGTCAAGAAAGTACGCGTTATTGTGACTATAATAAGAGTCAAGTAACATTTGTGATTCCACCTTGGGTTTCCATTGAACCTGGGGAGTATTTAGTTGCTACCAATGAGTGGATGCACGCTATGATTAGTGCAGAGGATGCATATAAAGCACTAAGACTTCAAGGTTGGAAGCCTGAGCAGGCACGATCAGTGCTTCCGAACAGTCTAAAGACTGAATTAGTGATGACAGCAAATTTCCGTGAGTGGCGACACGTCTTCAAGCTTAGGACAAGTGATCGTGCCCATCCTCAGATGCGCGAGATCATGTGTCCTTTGCTTGAGCAATTCAGACAACTAATACCGGTGATCTTTGATGAGAACATTTAAATATATCATCTTTGAGAATGGATTCCGAATCTTCGGAACGGCTGAGAATCACAAGGATGTAGCAGATGGCCGTAAGGTATTGGCTGCTGGTATGATTGATCTCGATGAGCCAATCTGTTATGGAAACTCTGAGAGTTTAGGAGTCAAGAGCCGAAGAGAAGAAGATACAAAGGAAATTAAATTCAGTGGAGATCCGAGTGCTCAGATCACGAATCGGGAACTAAATATCATAGGTATCTTATCTAAGGAACTTGCTCCTGAATTATTTCAAAGAGTAATGAATAGGATTGATGATCTAGGAGACTGGTAGACCATGAAATTTGTAGCATTATTTAAAGGTCGAGGTGAAGGTTGCGATTACACAATAGCTTGTAATAAAGACTTCAGAGTCTTTGATGCTGAGAATTGTGGACAAGCTATTGAAGTTTGCAAAAAGTATTGGGAGGACCATGGCAAGTCTCGGGGAGATACACCAGTTGTTGACATCGATTTATACCAATTGACTGGAGACAAGATACTAGTAGGAATTGATGTTTGGAACAACTTGGATGCTAAAGCTGGATTAGAGGAAAAAGTTAGAGAAATGAAACGTAGACATCAAGAAGAATTGGACTATTTGCAAAGATGAAAACTACTTGGACCGTTGACGGTTATTCTCAGGAAGTAAGGTTCGTTGGCTTGACTCCTGAGGGAGCAGCCATGATCTTGCTTAAGGACAATAGACTTGAGATTGTAGATACTAATCAATTGGAGATAGTATCCACGATCAATGATCTAGTCAGAGTTATCGGATTGTCAGCTGTTGTGAATCAACAGACTATGTTCATGGAAGCTGAAAACAAGACTTGGGAACACAATGGAGAACAACCAGCATATGTTGGCTGGATTACACCAGAGGCTGAAGAATTATTGAGACTGATTCAGGAAAACTAAAATGAAACTCTATAAACTGACAGACAAAAATGATCAGACACACAATTCTTGCCAATGGGGCGAGAATATTACACATGAGACTGATGGCAAAGGCGAGCTTTGTGGGCCGGGATTCACTCACTGGTATTTAGACCCTCTCTTGGCAGTGTTTCTGAATTCGATTCATGGAGATTTTGATCCAAAGACCATGCATCTGTGGGAAGGCGAGGGCGAAGTAATCAAGAATGATCATGGGCTCAAAGTGGGTTGCACCAAGGCAACTACACTTCGTCGGATTAGCTTACCCGAGATCAGTACTGAGAATCGGATTAAGATTGCGATCATCTGTGCCAAGCAAGTTTGCAAAGACCAGGCTTGGAATACTTGGGCAGACAATTGGCTGAGTGGTAAAGACAGGTCTCGGGAATCGGCGACGGCGACGGCGTCGGCGACGGCGTCGGCGTCGGCGACGGCGTCGGCGACGGCGTCGGCGACGGCGTCGGCGGCGTCGGCGGCGGCGTCGGCGTGGGCGGCGTGGGCGGCGGAGTCGGCGGAGGCGGCGGAGTCGGCGAGGATGGTGGAGGTAAAAGATATTGATTTGCTGAAAATTATTAAGGAGAATCTGAAATGAGAACTTGGATACTTTTTGTCTTGTTGTTTTGCTCGGGTTGCCAAGTAACCAACAAGCCAAAAGCACACGGTGTTGCTCTAGTTATCGGACTCACGGAAGTTGATCCAAGAAGCTATTCTGGATGGCATGGTGAATGTCCAGGTACGGATACAGATGCTCGAATCTTTGAGATTCTTTGTCAAGAGTTCAAGTATCCTGTAACCAAACTAATCAATGCACAAGCAACAAGAGCCGCGGTCAAGAATCAAATGGCTCGCTTGACAAAGGATCTTGAACCGGGTGACTTGTTCGTATTCTTTATCTCTTGTCATGGAGGCCAGATCAAGGATATTAATAATGATGAGGAGGATGGCCAAGATGAAACTATCTGTCTCTGGGATGGCGAGCTTAAAGATGATGAATTGTTATGGCCTAATTGTCGGACCTTCTTTGTCACTGATAGTTGTAATTCCGGAACTAATGTCAGATACAGGCCCAACGACGTACCCAGTACTGGAAATCTCTTACACTTCGGAGGTTGTCCAGATGGGAAGTCATCGTTCGGAGATTCTAGCGGAGGGACATTTACCACTGCACTTGTTGATTCTTGGGTCGAAGGGCAATCGTATAGTGACTGGTTTTCCAATGCTTCGAGACTGATGCCAAAGAATCAGAGACCTGTCTTGATGGAGTATGGAACTAGTTTCAAGAATCGGGAGGCTATGAAATGAAACGTTGCCCATTCTGTGGTAGTACACATGTTCGGGTTCAAATAGACAATTCTTATTTTATTTGGTGTGCTCATTGTGGTGCAAAGGGACCAGCATCTGGTACACCAGAGCTAGCTATCAAGAGATGGGATACGAGAATCGAGGATACTATAGCTCAGTATATTGTTAAATGGTCAAATGAAAGAATCATTTCACATGAGGCCTATGACATGACTCGGGAATTCCTTAATGGGGAGATGCACAATTCGATTCTATATGATGTTTTAGTCAAGGAGTTTGGAGAATGACTGAGAACCAGATTCGGGAACTATACAAGCTATTTACAGAATTGTATCCAACAGTCTTGTATAACACTTATAAGCGTTGGCTAGAGGAAACTGATCCTGCGAGTGCTCAGGCTCATGCTTCTCGTGTCTTGATTACGACTTGGAATGGGTGTCTCTTGACGCCGAATCAGTTTCGGGAATGCTATGAAGGCTTCTTGAGGCATATGAGTTATGACAAAGAGACCTTACCCGAAGATGAGTTTCTGAGATACTTGGTTGATCACTCCAAATACTATCAGGCATATGTCAAGGAAATTTGGGCTTTTGTCTCAGGCTACTTGAGTCAAGAGCCAAAGATTAATAGGCTTACCACTCTTTGATTGAAAGGTTGGAAATGAAACGATTTAAAGTATTACCTGGGGCTTCAATTACATTTAACTTTGATTTCACTGGTATGATTCTTGATCAATTTGGAAAGAATTGGCTAATTGACCCACATTGTAAAAGTTGTATTGTATTGAAACAACCAGAAAAGGATATTAATGGAAAGCAATGTGTATCAACGGGTAGTGTATCTATTGATAAGAAGTATCTAAAGGAACAAAAAATAAAACTTTTGGGCTAAAGAATGATTGAATTTAAGCTTATCAAGAAGGAACAATATCCCGACTGGATGCTGATTTCTTCTTATACCGATCTCTTTGGCCTAAGATCGGAGCAATACGAGCAACAATTCTTTTCTGGTCTATAAGGCTCTTTGAAACAAGGAAGGTGGAACACCATGTTAACTAAGAATCAAATTAGAGAACTATATGACCACTTCGAGAGTATCTACCCGCTCCTTAGGTATGAGACTTATAAGGAATATCTTCTGGCTCCCGATCCTCGTGACGGGAGCTTAGCTTCTAGTGTTCATGCACATGCATCAAGAGTGCTAATAACAATTTGGGATGGTCATGTCTTGACACCGAGACAGTTCAAGGAGATTTATGCGGGATTCTTGGAAACCACGACAAATCAATATATTGAAAATGCTAAAATCTAAAGTCCTTTACTCCACAGACTCATACACTCCGCGACTTCGTGCTTTTATTTCAGGATACCTACTCAATGATTAGAGTATGGACATACCGAGACGGGAACAAAGTTGAGGCCTTACTTGTAAGGGCTCACTCAGGTGGTCAAAAGACAATCATGTATAAAGATGGTGAGTTTGATGTAAAAGACTGGAATCAGGTAACGGCAATCAATCCAGTCAAAAAAGCCGGAGGCCGGAGGCCAAGTCATGAGAATCCTTAATGGTAGAAAGATTAGGGAAGAAGTATTACGGGATGCATTAGACAACAATGGACATAATCTTATCTTGGGAGCATTATATTAATTATTTGACAGTATTTAATCCTGACTATGCAGTAACGACTACTTCTATTAGAAGTTTCACAAAGGGATTCCTGGCTGCTTTGGAAGCAATGAAAGTAGAGGTAGAAGAATGACCGAGGCAAAGTTCTGGGATAAGGTTCATCAAGACAATAGCAAGTTGTGGCTTACTTGCTCGAAACCCGAGAACGTTTTCAAGATTCATGGGCTACCGATACCTGAACCAGGAACCAAGATTCTAGACATCGGTATTGGTGATGGGTCAATGCATAGGTTTCTACAAAAGGCCGGAGGCCATGTTTGGAGTACAGACATCAGCGATATTGCACTTGCTCGGGTAGGTTGTCGTGGGATACGAGAGTCGGGGATTCAGGTTCATGGTCCATGGGACTTAGTTCTTTGTCATTTGGTTTTTCAGCATATGGACTTGCCAGATATCAAGCAATTAATTTCCAGAATCAAGTTGCGAGAGTCGGGAATCTTTAGTTTCCAGTTCGCAGAATTAATTAATGAATCTGATGGACAGTGGACCCATCACTATTTCCGAGACTTGGAGACCATGGAGAACCTGATTCTCTCTTTGGGATTCAGGATTCTTTATATCAGGAATCCTTCTGATTGGCCATGGGAAGGTTCGTTAATCCGTTGGTGGGTAATGAGAGTCTGGAATTGAGATTCGAGGTTCGAGAGCCGGGAATTGAGAAAGGACAATGGGAATGAAAACTGAATGGCTATTCACCATCGAGTCTGGAGACAAGAAAACGCGCGTCACGCTGACCGAAGCCGAGGCGCGGCAACTCTATGAAGATCTACGGGCGATGTTCTGCCTGCGAAACTTCGTTGTGACGTATCCCATCACTGTCCCGATTTACCCGTACGGCACTGGCACACCACTGCCGGAACCGACTTGGACGGTCTGTATGACGAGCGACACGGCGGGAAGTGACCCCACACCAGGAGCGAATCAACAAGGTCAAGTATCACATGGGCGACGGATTCGAGGTTCGAGAGTACGTTGAATTATGCCAAGGCTCGACGACCAGGAGCGCAGGGCGATGGTTCACGGGAGCAAGAATGCATGACATTGTATGTCCATCGCTATTCGAGAGATTCACAGGGTGCACGCGGAACTTGACCTCGTTGCACGGTTGCATGAGGCTCTTGACATAAGGAATAATAAATGTCAGACTACCTGATTTTCAAATGGGTCGATATTATTGCCAACCTGACTAATAGAGAAAAGGCTCAATTGAAAAGGATTACAGAGAAAATTAATAAGAAGCGAGATGTTTTACAGGCCTATGTTATTGAGTCTACTGACCCAAAATATGCAAGAGTTGCTAACCTAACAATTGAGGAAGCTGTTCAAAAACTATGTTCTTGTCCAATCTGTGGTTGTCCAGTTGGAATTCTGATAACACCAGCAGGGCACTATCAAATCAAGGGTTATCACAATTCTGAATGTTATATTAATGAAGCCAATGATCCGATATTCCTGTCACTGGAAGAATTAGTAAGGAGATGGAACTACCGTGAGAATCTTCATACTTGAGGATATCCCTGTCAGAATTGAATGGTTTGTCAAAGCAATATATCAAAAGGAATTAGTCATTTGCGGGAATCGGGATTCTGAGATATAATGAATTTGATTTTATCTTCCTTGGTGGCGGAATGTACATGGAATCAGATGGCCCTAATACTGTTTGGCAAGTTGGCAAGAACTGTAAGTCTATGATCATTGTGCATTCGCTATACCCTAAAGGAGCACAGGCTATAATGTCGGTTCTCGGGAATCGGGGAACCTGTCTCCCATTCGGGTCTCCTGGATTCAATGCATTACTGGATAGAATTATAAGCAAGAACATATGAACTTTAGGGAAATCTGCTAGACTTTGGGGATCAGTAGAGAGCCGAGAGCCGAGGATTAGTGAATGAAACATTCATAATCTGAAGTGGCGGGATTACTTGTCCAAGAAATTGATGCTTAGGAGATTGTAATATGAAAGATAAAGCTTACTTAGGCGATGGCGTGTACGCAGAGCGAGATGAATATGATGCCCTGATTCTGAAAGCAAGTAACGGGGAGGAGGAAAACGATCTTAGGATCTATTTCGAGGATGAAGTAATTGTGGCATTGCTCCGGTATCTTAAGATTTGGAGATTAGGGTATGAAAGCATTCTGGGAACAAATGCATGCATCACGGAATCTGAAGTGGCTCACTGACAGTGATCCTAAGGCCGTTCTCAAGATGCATGAGATCGAGCCGAGCGCCGGAGCCAGGATTCTTGACTTCGGCATTGGCACCGGAGGCATGGCGCGCTACTTAAAATCACAAGGCTACTGGGTATGCTCTGTGGACATTTCGCCGTTGGCTCAGTTACGAGTGTCGGGGATTTCGGACATGGTGACTTCCTTTGATAAAGAGTATCCAAATACTGATATCGGAATCGCGCATCTTGTTTTCCAGCATATGTGCGATGAGGATATAATCACGGCACTTAGGAATATGCATACCAGTTATTTGAGTGTACAGTTCATCTCCGGTAAACAAAAAGATGCAGAACTCCGATACTTGCGAACAACGGAAAGAATGTTGAACCTGATTCAGTCTGTTTATCCGAGAGCCGAGTGTCTTTGGCAGGGTAGCGAGTATTGGATAAAGGGTTTCCAGAACCATGTTTGCCGCTATGCAAATCTTGGTACAGGTGATTAAGAGCCGGGATTCGAGAGCCGGGATTCGAGAGCCGAGATTCGAGAGTCGGGAGTCGAGATTCGAGGAGAACTAAAATGATCAGTCCTTACTTGAGCCCGTCAGGTGTCCTTACCTACTTGCGTGATGAGACCGAGTTCTATGTCCGCTATGTGCTTGGACACAAGACTAAGACCAAGCAGACAATGCCTATGGCTATCGGCACTTGCTTCGATGCCATCGTGAAGGCGAGAATCTCGGAGGCGCTTCTTGGGAAGAAGTATTCCGATGTGTTTGATCAGCTCATTGGTGATTCTATTGAGGCCTTGCCCTACGGTCAACATTGCTGGACAGAGTATCGAGATTCGGGTGCGTTTGCAGACCTCATGCTTGAACTGAACCTGGCTGTAGCAGAGCCTCGGATGGAACTCGAAGTACGTGATACTGTGTTTGGTGTACCGATGCTTGGCAAACCGGACCTTTACTTTGTGACTAAGACTGGGGCACAGGTTATCTATGATTTCAAAGTGAATGGGTATATGAACCCGACATCCCCGAAACCGGGCTACCTTGTTACACGTTTTCGGGGACAACGCAGCAGTTATAAGACCTGTAAAGTGACCGAAGTTCAGGGGATTCGGATGAACACCGCAATGCTACCTCAGTTTGGCAGCTCGGTACAAGACTGGCTCATACAACTCTGCATGTATTCTTGGATTCTTGGAGAGCCAATTGGCACTGAGACTGTTATGGGCATTGATCAGATCACTAGTTCGGACGGCCCGTATAGTGATCTGAGAATCTCGAGTTACCGATTTCAGGTGGAACGCTCAGTACAGATGCAGTTAAGAGACCTGATTACTTTGATCTGGAAGAGGATGCATTCAGACGATTGGCCTGAAGGACTAGATGATCCTATCTTCCGATGATGACCTCCGGTCATTTGACCTCTGGTCATTTGACCTCCGGTCATTTTGACCTCCGGTCGATTCCGCTTTTTTGGCGGAATCTTATTCTGAGATTCCGGAATCTTGGTGAGCTTATTCCCATGATTCCGGATTCTGACCTCTGGTCCTTTGGTTGATTCCGGATTCTTGGTGAACATTATTGACTTTGATTGATTCCGCTTTCTTGGTGGAATCTTATTCTGAGATTCCGGAATCTTGGTGAGCTTATTCCCATGATTCCGGATTCTTGGTGAACACTATTAAATGTTAGCTATCGGGGGTACTAGTCATGTTAAAATATTATCATAAATTAATTAGACTAAAACAGCAAATTGACTGACTGATATGGTGCTATAATAGTACCAATGATTCTGAAAACCGCCAAGAAAGCGGAATCACAGGTACTTTCGTGCTCAAAATATATTTTTTAAGGGCGTATATGTCCTTAATACTAATACTATTTACTACTACTTTAAAAACAAATATTATATAAAGAGAGAGAGAGGGGGGAATATAGATATAGACTTGGGACAATAGTAGTAAGTCCTATTCTGGTAAACCGGACTATGCCCTAATTTCGAGTTCCTATGGGGTATACGTGACCGTGGCACAACGGCAATAACTTTTGCGTATGTGGTTACAGCTTTCAAATGTCGCAGTCAAACCAGCCTTATTTGTGATTCTATAAACGGGCAAGAAAGCGGAATCAGTCAAATTGAATCCGCCAAGAAATCGGAATCATCGGCTCTCAGATTTGGCACGGTCGAGAGCCAAGGGATTATTAGAGCCGAGAGCCGGGAATATAGATTTAATGTCATGTTAAAGGATTATAGAGACAAAGGATTATAGAGAGAGACAAAGGATTATTGTGTCGAGGTTCGAGAGCCGGGAATTGCCTTATTTAGGAGGGTCAAAATGGCACGCAAAATCGAACCCGTTATTGCCCTAAAAAAGGTGTTTTTGGTTTATCCTCAAATTCCCGACACAAGAAAAAGGCCTTTTCTTACCACTGTGCAGAAAGCCAAATCCAATGAGCAGGTAAATTTATATTCCCGGCTCTCGTACCTTATATTCCCGGCTCTCGTACCTTATATTCCCGGCTCTCGTACCTTATATTCCCTGCTCCCGGCTCTCAAACCTGTATTCCCGACTCTCAAACCTACATTCTAGATAATTGTATCTATATTCCCGGCTCTCAAATCTAAATTCCCGCTACTTGTATCAAGGTTCGGGGATTTGTAATCGAGGTTCGGGGATTTGTAATCGAGGTTCGGGGATTTGTAATCGAGGTTCGGGGATTAAAAAAAGATTAGTTCCCTCCACTTGGGTGATAGGCTAAATTCCTTCAATTGGATTGAAGATAGTTCTCCCCAATTGACTAAAGTCTTTAAGTCACTAATGACCTAAATTAATTACAGTTTGAAGTCACTGGCCTACAGACCAGTGACTGGTAACTCGATCATTTACTGAATGAAGTGCAAGGCGTGCATAACTCTACGAAACCGGGATTCATGTACATGACTCACAAGTATCCGACCATGGACATAAGTTGAATAGCCAAGTTTGTTCAAGATACTTGTCGCTCGTTGCAAGCGTGAGGCATCTCCGATAATTCTGATCTTAGCGTGCATGGTTTTCTCCTGCCAGTCACTGGCCTACAGACCAGTGACCTAGATGATTTGGTTACTTCACTTGGCTCAATAGCCAGGTATTCGTTTTATCATCATCTGCAAAGATGATAAAAGGATACTTGTACATTTCCAAGTGAGTTTTACCGTCAAGACCCATTCGAGTTTGCCTGGAAACCTTGTACTCCATACGAAATGGCAGAGACTGGCGAATCATCTTTTTCACAAGACTTTCTGCTAGTTTCTTTGTGTACACTTCATAGGTTCTTGGAACTGTACGGATGAGAAGGTTCATGTTTGTCTTTCTTAGGTCACTGGCCTACAGACCAGTGACTAGCTAACTCACTTCAGGATCTCGATGGATGCTCCAATCACGAAGCCCACTATCACTAGGACAATGAATTCAGTCAACGCTGTATGTCCATGTTGTTCTCCTACTAGTCACTGGCCTATTCGAGGGATTTGGTAATCAATGGTTAGTTGGCGGCGCTACCCGTAGGTGCGCGACCATTGTTAGAGACTCGGGACTCGGACTCGGACTCGGACTCGGACTCGAACAGACTACTTCGCGGGAACGCGAGGCGACATCGCCAGCGTTTCGGCCATTGCCTTCGCCTTTGCAGTTTCCTCAGCATCTTCCTTGGCCTTGATGATCTTGGCAATGGCCGCCAAGATGATCGGGTCACCGTCCATGATGGCCTTGACACAGACGTTGATTTCCTTGGCCTTCATGTACACTTCACCGAGCGAAGTCAGGTTATCATCGATGATAGCCTGAAAGATCCCGCGACCAAAATCGATCGGGCACACAGTCGCACCCGCAACGATATCGGTCTTGTTGGCCATCTTCTTCTCGTTGCCTTCTTTCTTGGCCTCAATGACTGCCTTGATCTGCTCCAGGCTCCCGTTGTCCCGGACATCACTCTTGAGCTTGGTCATGTCCAGGTTGCCCAGAGTCAGGGCACCCGTCAGAAGCTTGCTCAACATCCCGTATTCCGGGAATCGACGTTCGATGACGAACGCCGTGAACACTTTCTGCCCGGTTCCGTGACTCAGGTTGCCAGCCTTCTCCAGAGCACTCTGAGACCCCTTGATCTGGTAGACCTTCTGGAGAGTGAAGATCATGTCCGCATCGGTCAGCTTCCTGCTGCCCGTATTCTTGCGAACATTCTCGTCCCTCGCCAATTGCTCGACCTGCTCCTGGCTCAGCCCGGTGTGCTCGATCATCGGCACATCGGTGATGACCTGTTTGCTCATCTGAAGCCGACAGGCCGACGCAATCACGCTGGCAACTTCCCGGCGACAGCCGCTCAGGCGCTTGTACACCGCTTCGATGTACTTGCCCTTGTCATTCTTGAACATGAGATCCCAAGCCTCGCGAATCGAGGCCAGGTGAACGGTCTGGATGTTGCCATCCTCGTCCTTCACCTTGATCGGGGCCAGAACGAAGCTGAACAACCAATCCCGAAGCAGTTCACGGCTCTTGGCCGTGCGCTTTGCCTCATCATTGGTCATCTTCACTCCGTCCACTGCGAACCCGGCGCCGACCCGATAGCCCGTCATCATCTCATGGGCCAGGTTGCTCAAGTCGTTCAAGGAATCGAACCAGCAGATGCCATTGCGGGAGAAGTTCAACCCGTCGAGCGTAACGATACTGGAAGTGTGAATCTGCATGATCAATGTCCTATGATCTAACCACAGATTCCAAGTCCCTCGAATAGGCCAGTGAACTAGTGGCTTTCATTGGGACCACTGGTTCCAGATTGTTGTTACTCGAAGGTGCAGTCCTTAAATAATTCTGGATGGGTTTGTGGGTCACATTCTGCATGGAAGCTACAATCTATGAAATGCTTGCCACGACAGATTCCATCAGGATCTCGTGGCAATTGCCTACCGGATATGAGTCCGGCTGACAACCTGAAATAGGTACCTATCAGTAGACTCTCTGAGATTTTTCTTTTCAAGGACGCAGAGATTTTGTGTTCTTTGACTTTCATGTTTGCCTTTCTTCTGGAACCAGTGGCTTTCATTGGGACCACTGGTTCCAGATTCTTAACGACGGTGACAGATGTCATTTACATACAAGCAATTTTCGCCAAATCGAATCCAACAGTCTGGACCATAATTACTGGCAATTGCAAGAAGTAACTTATGTCTGGTTAAGTTTTCCCAATAAGGTTGCTTCTTAACTAAAGCCAAGGCCTGTTTGACTGGCATTGAACGCTCAAAGAACGGTGATCCACGATCTACGTGAGTTTGGCCTCTGAGATACTCATGTATGGTATCAAGCATCTCATTAGCTTGATGCCGTCTGATACCCATAACGAGTTGTTGTCCACAAGTGTGCATGTTTGTCCTTCTTCTGGAACCAGTGGCTTTCATCGGGACCACTGGCCTAGATTGGTTATTTCTTGTTCCTTTGCTTCCCGGTCTCCGCTAGCCTACACCGCCAGCACGTTGCTGGTCCCTTGGACTTGCAATTCTTTATTGGGCATTTCGCGGCCTTGTTCATGGACAAATGCTCATATATCTTGGGATCATTGAGAAGATCTCTCAGTGAGTGCATGATGACCTTCCTTCTAGGCCAGTGGCTTTCATCGGAACCACTGGCCTAGATTCTTAGATCATCATTCGTATCCGTCGGACTCGTTTGCTCAACTCCCTATCAACTTGTGCCTGTCGCTTGTGCCAGGCGTCTTGAGCTACAAGGTTCATAGCCCAATCGCCCGGCTGGTTCATGTAAGCTTGATCAATTTTGTCCCGCTTCTTGAGCCAGGCCATTTCGACCTGACTTACTTCGGCAATGATTTCACGAATGCTCATGGATTTCTCCCGCTAGGCCAGCGGCTTTCATTGGGACCACTGGTTCCAGAGTCTTGTTACTTGGGGAATTGTGGTCGCCGTTTGATTTCAGTGAACTCATGAGAGTCTAGTTCCGGGTCACAAGCCATTTCGATAACCTTGCTTGCACGCTGCAGGCATTTGTCCCAGAAATCCCCCTGAATGACTCGAATGTCAATAAAGTCATCTATGGGTATCTTCACGACTACCCAATTGCCATTCTGATCAATACAGGTGATATCATTTCCGAACTGATGTTCTCTGTTGAAGATCATGTGTGACTTTCTTCTGGAACCAGTGGCTTTCATCGGAATCATCTAGACCGCCGGTCACGTTCTTTCCGGCGGTCTTTTGCTTAGGAGTCATATTCCCTAGCTTCCAAGCTAGAGAATGTCAGTAGTTAGCTGACTACCTGTAAGGCCTTGACTCCCCTAGAAAGCCACTAGCAGTATGCAACCCGGGACGGAGCGCTAGGGAATATATCGCCTAGTCCGTCAAGCCATACTCTTAGACACCTTATCCTCAGCTATCGTGCCTGCCTGGAGGATGTACAACGCAAGGTTGCCTATTCAGTAACCTACCGTATGCGGTGTCCGTTGCGGTCCAACTCATCCGTGCCGCCTTCGGTATTTGGACTTTTCTGTCCGCTTCTTGGTGCCTGCTTCCCTAAACGGGTCGCGTCGAGCCTGACAGGCTGGAAGAGAGTAGTCTTGTTTACTCCATAGGCATACTCCATTGTAGTGTGTCTTGACGCCAGTACCGTGCCGGACTTTCCGGCACGGAGAAATCAATTCTCCGCTCTGAGCGGAGAATTTTCGTCTCATCTACCTTTTCGGACACGGCGACCTTGCCGCCGTGTTTTTCGGCTACTGGCGCCGATGGCGTCGAGTAGCCAGATGGGCTATTCGGATCAATGACTAGGCGCCCCTTTTTAGCCAGCCTCCATAGGCTGGCCGCGGCATGCGCCGTCCGCGGCGCGTGCCACGGTTCGCCTACAGGCTGTATGGGACGTTTTCCAGGCGCGTCGATGACACGCCCATTCGGCGTCTCGAATACGCGAACCTTGACACCGCGCGGGCGTATGGCAGTCTTGAATGCTGATATTGGCGCGTCGTCTTGTGCAACGTGTCGCCACGTGCCAAGGCTGGCCAACGTGGCGACGGTGCCACGTTCGGACGCGACGGGTCTAGCCGTCACGTCGCGAGACAGACGGGACAAGGCTTGCCGTGCCGTCTCGTGCGTCTCTGTTGTGATATCGTGTTTCATGCCTCCTATATAGCAGGACGTATGCCAAACGCCAAAAAGCATGAAGAAAAGCACATTTGAGAGGGAAACCCAACTAGTGAGTTGGTTTCCATGTTCTAACGCAATAGAACAAATCGGGACAGGTTGTCTCAGTGTGACACGTCACAGTGACAATATGGCACAAAAGGGCACAGTAGTATAGTATACTAGTAGCCAGGACGAGAGTAAATGACAGGGGACGGAGGGTTATAATAGTAAATGAGAGCAAATGGAAATAGCTAAAAGTCCCTTACCCCTATCGGCTCTCGCTACTCGAAACAGGTGGGAGGGTTAAATAAGGGTCGAATCCAAGACTCTCGAATCTAAGATTCTCAATTTATAAAATCTAAAATTCTCGAATCTCGAATCTAAGATTTTCAAATCTCGAATCTAGAATTCTTGGCTCTCGAATCTAAAATTTTCGAATCTCGAATCTAGAACCCCAATTTGTAAGAATCTCGAATCTAGAATCTCGATACTTAACGTAGGACGGAGGGTCAAATTAGGATCAAATCTAAAATTCTCGGATCTTGTCTCCAAGATTCTTGTCTCTAAGGTCCTTGCCTCTTGAATCTAGGTCATGTGATTCCGGTTTCTTGGTGAAGTAGATATTTCCCAGAATAATACGTTATATACACCGGATAGATAAGGATTGATTATCAAATCTGACAAGAAATCGGAATCACACTTCCAGTGATTAAAAGGCGCGGGACGCGATGGCTGAAATAACTAAAATCACACACGATGCAGATCCACTCAGGTGCCAAGCCATATTCCATGGTGGACAGTGCCCACATCAGCATGGTCCTAATTCAGTTTATTGTCCGATTCACGGTGGCAATAAGGCTGATGACAAGGTTGCTGCAGAAAGTATCAGGAATTTCAGATTCACGAAATGGGCAGCAAGAATCCAAGGTTACGCTGATTCCCCAGTAGTTAAGTCACTTCGTGAAGAAATCGGTATTCTACGTATGGTCCTCGAAGAGACGATTCAGAGATGCGAGACTGAAACAGACCTCGTACTACAGTCTCAGCATATTAGCGATCTCGTTATGAAAGTCGAGAAAGTTGTAGCGAGTTGCCAAGCACTCGAAACTAAGACCGGCTCCGTTCTCGATAAGACCTTACTCACGCGAGTAGCAGAGGAATGGATTACTCAGATTACCGAAGTGATCCCTCCAGAGAAGCTCGATAGTGTATCAAATTCCTTGATCGAGGTAATCAACAGGATCAGTAGTAAGTCTGAAGAAGCTACCAAGGTGGGGTAGCAAAGGACAGACCATGCGACGATCATTTGACACACAGACGGTAACGAACGTGGCAACAGGGATTCCACAAAAGGATACCTGTGATGGTGCCCAGATCACTGTTGATACCGCACCTATTAGATTCCGTACAGATGGCGGATTACCGGAAGCAGCCTCTTTGGGACATGTAGTGGGTGCCGGTGATATGATTCTCTTGGAAAACCGTAACGAGTTGCGGGATTTTCGTGCTATTCGCACTACTGCCGTGAGTGGCATATTGAACATTACCTATACTGAGGGGAAGAACTAATGAAAATCTTCCGTAATCAAAATGGTTCAACAGGTCCAACAGGTCCAGCCGATCTTATCACGGGTAACTCAGGCCCGACTGGTCAGACTGGTGTCACTGGGCCAGCGGATTTAGTTACTGGTCCTACGGGTCCGACAAGTACAGTTACTGGTCCAACTGGTCCAGCCGATTTAGTTACGGGTCCGACAGGCACGACAGGCCAAACGGGCCCATCAGGTCTGACTGGGCCGACTGGGGCCTCTGGCCAAACGGGCACGACTGGTCAAACGGGCACGACTGGTCAGACGGGTGCAGGTGTAACTGGGCTTACTGGTAATCAGGGAGTTACGGGAGCCTCAGGTCCAACTGGAATCACAGGGCCGTCTGGTCCGACTGGTACTGCAGGTAGCCAAGGTAATACTGGCGCAACTGGTCCGACAAGTGAAGTTACTGGGCCTACTGGTGGTACTGGCGCTAAGGGCGAATCAGGCTCGACTGGCCCTACTGGTGCAACTAGTACAGTAACTGGTCCTACAGGTCCGGGAGTCGGGGAGACTGGTCAAACGGGTTCGACTGGTCAAACGGGTCCAGCTGATTTAGTTACTGGCCCTACGGGTCCGACAAGTACAGTTACTGGGCCTACTGGCCCTGCTGATCTCGTGACTGGCCCTACGGGACCCGCTAGCACAGTCACGGGCGGCACTGGCCCACGTGGAGATACGGGAATCGGTATCACTGGACCTACTGGGGGGACGGGTCAAACTGGCCTAACGGGTAATGCTGGCTCTCAAGGTAATACTGGTGCCACGGGACCGACAAGTGAAGTGACTGGTCCTAGTGGCGAGACCGGGCCTAAGGGTAATCAGGGTGATACTGGTGTCACTGGTGTTGGTACTACGGGTAGTTCTGGCCCAACTGGTCCTAAGGGAAATATAGGTGATACAGGCGTTACTGGTCCTGCGAGCACAGTTACTGGTCCTTCTGGTATTACTGGTGGAGCGGGTGCTAAGGGTGATCAAGGGGACATCGGTGCCACAGGTCCAACTGGGAATCTTACTGGCCCTACTGGATTAACTGGTATCGACGGTGCTACTGGTATTACTGGACCTACGAGCACGGTTACTGGTCCTTCTGGTAATACTGGTGGTACTGGTGCTAAGGGTGATCAAGGAATCACGGGTATCACGGGACCGACTGGGGATACAACAGGGCCGACTGGTAATCGTGGAACTACTGGCACTACTGGAAATACAGGTCCGACTGGGAATCTTACTGGCCCAACTGGCTTAACTGGTCCTGCAGACTTGATTACGGGTCCGACGGGTCCGACAAGTACTGTTACGGGTCCGACGGGTCCGACAAGTACTGTTACGGGTCCGACAAGTACTGTTACGGGTCCGACGGGTCCGACAAGTACTGTTACGGGTCCGACAAGTACTGTTACGGGTCCAACTGGACCTTCGGGAATCACTGGTCCTACGAGTGAAGTTACAGGTCCGACGGGTCCGACTGGCCAAACTGGTAATCAAGGTGTTACTGGTCCTACGAGTGAAGTTACAGGTCCGACGGGTCCGACTGGTCAAACTGGTAATCAAGGTGTTACTGGTCCGACAAGTGAAGTAACGGGTCCGACTGGACGCACAGGTCCTGCAGACTTGATTACTGGACCTACCGGGCCAACTAGTACTATTACTGGAATCACAGGGCAGACCGGACCTAGTGGTCAAACTGGTCCTACGAGTGAAGTTACAGGTCCGACGGGTCCGACTGGCCAAACTGGCCCTTCTGGAATCACTGGTCCAACAAGTGAAGTAACGGGTCCGACGGGTCCGACTGGCCAAACTGGTAATCAAGGTGTTACTGGTCCGACAAGTGAAGTAATGGGTTCTACTGGAGCTACTGGTCAAACTGGCCCTTCTGGTCAAACTGGTCCGACAAGTACAGTTACGGGTCCGACTGGAGCTACTGGTCAAACTGGCCCTTCTGGAATCACTGGTCCGACAAGTACAGTTACGGGTCCGACTGGGCCTGCAGACTTGATTACTGGACCAACTGGTAATCGTGGTACTCCTGGAGTCACTGGTAATACTGGTGGCACTGGGAATATCGGTATTACTGGTCCTAGTGGCGAGACTGGATCTAAAGGTAATCAAGGTGATACCGGTATTACTGGACCTACTGGTACTGATGGATTTACTGGACCTACTGGTAATCAGGGACCAATTGGTAATACTGGTTTGACAGGTCCCGCAGACTTGATTACTGGGCCAACTGGTCCTAGTGGTTACATTGGTATCGATGGTGCTACTGGTCTTACTGGCCCGATAAGTGAAGTAACTGGCCCTACTGGTGATCAGGGTGTCACTGGTGATAAGGGTGTCACTGGTGACCAAGCTGTAACTGGTCCGACTGGTACAGATGGGGCGACTGGTCCGACTGGTACAGATGGGGCGACTGGTCCGACTGGTAATCAGGGTGTCACTGGTAATCAAGCTGTGACTGGTCCGACTGGTACAGATGGGGCGACTGGTCCGACTGGTACAGATGGGGCGACTGGTCCGACTGGTAATCAGGGTGTCACTGGTGACCAAGCTGTGACTGGTCCAACTGGTCCGACAAGTGAAATAACAGGTCCAACTGGTAATACTGGGCTTACCGGACCTGCGGACTTAGTTACAGGTCCGACTGGTAATATTGGTCTTACTGGTCCAACGAGTGAAGTAACTGGGCCAACTGGTAATACTGGGCCAACTAGTTATATTACTGGCCCGACTGGTCCAGCTGATTTAATTACAGGTCCAACTGGTCCTATTGGTGATCAGGGTATTACTGGTGATCAAGCAGTAACAGGTAATCAAGGAATTACTGGTCCTACTGGACCTTTGATGAATGATTATGGTGTCATACGTATTCCTGCCGCAGCAATGGTAACACGAACTACTGCTGGTGCTACACAAGTAACTACTGAACTTGCAACAAATGATGTAATGATTGATGGGTTTGATTTTGATACAGCTACTGAGCAAGCTGTTCAATTTACAGATGCTATGCCAGAGGATTATGATGGTGGTACTGTTCGTGTCAAATTCATTTGGACAAATGGTGAAACCGGGGGTACTGGTTCAGCTGTTTGGGCTGCAAGGGCTAAAGCATCAAATGATAGTGATGCACTTGATGCTGCTTTTGGTACTGAACAAACTGTAACAGATACACATAATACAGATGGTGATAACAATACTACAAATACAACTGATGCATTAACTATTGCAGGTACTCCGGCTGCACTTAGCTTAGTAAACTGGGAATTTTATCGAGCAGCTATTGAATCAGCTGATGACTATGACAAATTAGCAAGACTTTTGTTTGTTCTTATTCAGTATAAGAAAACGTCTACGCCTACTACTGAATGGGAATAACCGGCATAATGAAACAAACACTTCATAGACGATTACATTTCCGCTGGGACCCGCATACCCTGTTTCTCTGCCACTTCGACGGTTCCGACGGCGCGCGGTACACCGCTGACTTCACGCCACCGGCTGCAGCGTTTACCTCGTAAGCAAGGGAAGGAAGCATCCATGCCGAACACTGTCGTCTTGGTCGCAATGGTCCGAAACGAGTCCCGCATTCTGGGGCGCATGCTCACGTCTACGGTGGGCGTGGCCGACCGCGTGGTGATCGGGCAAATAAAGTCTAAATAATGAATCAACAGTTATTACAACATCTTGCTTTAAAAGTGCAGGCAGGGCTGCAAAGGAAATCTATTATCTCTGTTAGTCGTTGGGCTGAACTTTATAGAATCATGGGTCAACCGTTTCCCGGCCCTTGGAAAACAGACCATCACCCTTGGCTCCAAGAAATGTTGGATTGTTGGTGTGATCAGGTAGTGGGTCAAAAAGCTGCTCAGATGGGATTTACTGAAGTAGCTTTGAATAAGTGTTTCTTTAAAATGGACATAGAAGGAGTTTCCTGCCTCTATGTGTTACCAGCAAGTACTCCCGATGCACACGATTTTTCTGCACGAGCATTTGACCCCGCTGTAATGTTATCTCCGCATTTAACAAGGATGTTTACAGACGTAAAAAATCTTGGACACAAACGTGCAGGTAATAGTAATCTGTACATACGCGGCTCTCGTAGCAGGTCTCAATTAAAATCGATTCCAGTTGGTTTCGTTGTCTTGGATGAAGTAGACGAAATGGTAGTAAATAATATTCCATTGGCATTTGAACGTATGGCAGGACAGGTTGAGAAACGTTCGTTTCTGATTTCGACTCCGACTATTGCAAATAGGGGTATTAATAGCTATTATAAGTCTTCAAGTATGGAAGAATTCTTCTTCCCATGCCCACACTGTAGTAAGCTTATTAATTTAACTTTCCCAGAAAGTGTCAATATTTGTGGCCAAGACTATATGGACCCAAATGTTAATAAGTCTCATCTCATCTGTACAAATTGCAAACATGCTTTAGATCATAAGACCAAATATGATTATCTTTCTAAGGGTATATGGGTACCAAGTCATACTGAAATTAGGGACTGTCGTGGATTTAATATCAATCAACTCTATTCTATGACGGTGAATCCAGTCGAAATAGTTAAACATTTCTTTAAGTCTCAAATAGACCCTGCTGAGGAACAAGAGTTTTATAACTCAAAACTTGGTAAAGTACATGCAGTTAAGGGTGCTAAGGTTACAGATCAGCAAATTGAAGACTGTAAAGGTAATTATACTAAAGTTGAACAGGCCCAGCCTGGGTTGATTATAACTATGGGAATAGACGTAGGTAAGGTATTACACTATGAAATAGATCAATGGTATATTGATCATGATATTGAAGCAAATGATATTAATTTAGTTGCTACTCCCCGTGTCTTGTCTGAAGGAACAGTATTAGAGTTTGAAGAATTGGATGATATGATGCTTCGATTTGATATTAAAGCGGCTACAGTAGATATCCAACCTGAGAGACGTAAATCACTTGAGTTTGCAAAACGTTGGCCGGGTAAAGTGCATTGTTGCTATTATGGTAAAGATATTAAAGGTAAGGATATTAAGTTCTATGATGAGGACTCTTGTACTATTTCGATTGATAGAACGTCTTGGTTAGATATATCTTTAGGCAGATTCAAGAAGAAGAAGATCGTGTTGCCTAAAGATGTTTCACTTGATTATCGTGAACAGATTAAAGCGCAAGTTAAAGTGTATTCTAAAGATCAGGATGGTAACATTATCTCGCATTATGAGACAGGCAATGAACCAGATCACTTTGGACATGCTCGTAATTATGCAGAAGTTGCCTTGAAATTATGTATGGCAATGGAAAACAATTACAGCATTAAGGTAGGCTAATGAAAACAGCAATGTTAGATATTTCTAAGATCAGGCATCCCGATTATTGTGCCAATATTTCTGATTGGGAAAAATTTCGTTTTACCTACCACGGTGGTAGAGAATTTATTGAAGAGTATGTTGTCCAGTTTAGCACACGTGAAAATCTTAATGACTATGCAGATAGACTGAATATTTCATATTGTCCTGCTTTTGCAAAAGCAGCAGTTAATGAGATTAAGAATGCAATCTATCAGAGAATGGTAGACGTAATAAGGGTAGGTGGACCTAAGAATTATCAATTAGCCATCAAAGGTGAGAAGGGTGGAGTAGACTTTACTGGTAATACAATGACTGGTTATATTGGTAGATTGATTCTGCCTGAATTACTTTCAATTGGTAAAGTAGGTGTGTATATAGATAAGGCTAGATTTGGTAAAATGTTGACTATTAATCAGGTCAAGGCTATGAATAAGCACCCATATATTTATCTCTATGCTGCTGAGTCTATCATTTCTTGGGTATATGACTCTGAAGGAAAGTTATTAAAATTAATGTTGCAGGATAATAATTATACTTCTGATCCTATCTTCGGATTACCTTGTGATAATACTATGACTTTTAGGCTCCTTGAAGTAGTTCCCGAGGGTGTATCAGTAACATTTTTTAGTAGAGAGGGTGAAGTTACTGGACTAGAGATGCTTAAACTCAAAGAGATACCATTTGTTATCTTGGAAATTTCTAATAGTCTCTTGGTTGATGTTGCTGATTATCAAATTGCATTAGCTAATTTAGCCTCGTCAGATATGTGGTATTCGATTAAGGCTAATTTCCCGTTCTATGTAGAACAATATAATCCTCATTCTGATTTATCTGGTTTTCAACGAAGTGCTGCAAATCAATTAGCAACAGATGCTAATCTTGATCCCGGTTCTGAGGCTACTACTGGTAGTGCAGCAGATGCTAAAGTTGCAAAAGATATTGAAGTCAA
>JALNZK010000027.1 GCA_023229365.1 Pseudomonadota bacterium
GATCCGACTTCGCCGTTTCCGAGGGTTGGGGCGAGAACATTGCCATCGGCGGGAACCTGGCAGGACACCAATGGTCTGACAATATCCTGCTGGAAAACTTCACTTCCGAGAAAAGCCGCAAGCAGGGGATTAGCGTATTCTCTGTCAAGGGGCTTACTATCCGAAATGGTATCTTACAGAAAACCGGCCTGTTAAGCGGGCAGGCAGGTACTAATCCCAAGGCAGGCATTGACTTTGAGCCTGAAGCGTATCCCCGGTATGTCCAGAACGTGCTTGTTGAGGACTGTCAGATAATCGACAACGACGGGTGGGGCATCGACTGGTGGTTCTATCATCTGGCGGCGGGCTCCATGACCGATATTGTCACGATAACAATTAACAACTGCACTGTAACCGGCAACGGTTCAGGGCAGATACGGTACGGCACAGGCTTCACAGCAAGCAACGCTTATTACCCATACCTGAACATTACCGTTGACGACGTACAGATTGGAAGCGGCGCTGTTTAACATATTCCTCTTTGGAAGGGGGTTTTTTTATTGGCATTAACTTTTGGGGATGTCAGGGAGTCTACCCTTGCCCTGCTTGACGAGCTTGACACATCTGGCGTTATCCAGACAACCGCCGATGTAACCGCCAAGATTTACGACTTCACCAACAGGGCTATGGTGGATTTAGCGACTACCACAGCTAAGATACACGGCGAACAGTACATCATTCATTCCCCTGTCTATGAGGGTTCGGACACTTCCGAGATACAGACATTCCTTCCTGATGGGGCGGATATTTCAATTACCCTGGAAAATGCCAAGTCCTGTTTCTTTGAAGCAACCGGTCCCGGCACAGTGGTAATTGAAGAAGCGGTGGTGGGTTCTACCACTTACACCGCACTTGAAACAATCACAATCGCGTCAACGGTGACTTCCCTCACCGAGTACCGCAGGCTGATAACCCCTTCAATTTCAACCAACACTATCAGATTGAGGTTTACCGGGAGTTACGCATTCAGCTTCAGGAATTATGTCCTCTACCCCTACACCTTCGCAACGGCGGCACTTGTCCAACAGTACCGGCCTTACTTTGAGTATGCCCTGCCGACTGACTTTTTGCAGCTTGACAAGGTGATGGTGAAGTACGGCAGAGGCAAGTATTCTGCCTATACCAGCTACACCCTCGACAACGACAACAAACTTCGCATCAGCAGGTACGATGCTCCGGCAGAGTTCATTGTCCACTACTGGCGGCTTCCTACCAAGTTCACCTTTACAGAGGTAGAGGCTACGGACGATGCCCTTGTATTCGGCATTGACACGGTTAACAGCACCTACAGGGTGAGCGACGAGGCGGCTAACATCATACCGCTGTTTGTTGCGGCCAAGATACTAAAGTCAGAGGGTGGCAGCGGCCTTACTTTCGGCGGTGACTTGATGAATGATTACGAGTTCCGCAAGTCCCAACTGCTGGCCAATTCTGCGGGGTATGTGGGCGAAATAGCCAATGTGACAGGGTGGTGATAACGTGGTGAGGCAGTACCAACAATTTAATGTGTTAACACCGCCATCTTCTCCAAAACCCTTCCGTCTGCAACTCATCGACGGAGGGGTTTCCTATAAATACGAACAATCACAGATAGCCGACAGCCAATCCCCCTACTCGCTGAATACCTGCTGTGATGACAGGGGGGCATTGCAAAAGCGCCCCGGACAGGCAGAGGTATACGACACGACACTAGGGGCAGGTGCGGTGCATTACATCTACGATTACAAGCTGTTGGCAGGCACTACCAAGCGCATTATCCATCACGGTACGAAACTCTACACCCAAACAGGTACAACACAGCCGATAGAGATTTACAGCGGCGTTGCCAATGCTAAGGGAGTGGCGTTCACCTTTGGGGATGTTTGGTATTACATCGACGGCACAAACTTCATCCAGTACAACGGCACCACAGCGGCGGCGGTTGTCGGCTACGCCCCGATAATCAGCGAGGCCAGAACGCCCGCAGGGGTAGGCACTATCAACGAATCACTCAATCTCATGTCCAACTCATGGCGGGATAGTTTCAACGGCAACAACTCTGATACCGCCTTTACCCTGTCATATGCCGGACTGTCAACCGTGACTGTAACTGCGACGATTGCAGGGGTAACAAAAACGGAAGGAACGCACTTCACAGTCAACCGCACTACCGGCGTGGTTGACTTTGCGGCAGGGACATCCCCTCATGGCGCACCGGCTACCGGCACGAACAATGTCATCATTCAGGCAGAAAAGACAGGACTCAACGACTCCACCTACATTAAGAAGAACAAGTACGCTGTCATATTTGGCGGCGCTAATGACACTAGGGTATTCCTGACAGGCGGTGACGCTTCGACAGTCTACTACTGCGAGGTTGCCAACGCCCTGTACTGGCCTACCCCCAACTGGTTTATGGTGGGTAGTGACGCTGACTTCAACACCGGCTTTTCTGTGATGTACGACCAGCTTGTTCTATTAAAACAGCGTTCTATTTCCCGCATTGAATACGTCGGATCTACCACAATGGACTTTGCTTCCTACCCCCTCAACTCAACTGTGGGCTGTGATATGCCTTATACGATTCAGACGATTGACAACAATATTGTTTTCTGCAACTCCTATGCAGGGGCTTTTGTCATGACGGCGACAGACACCCGGACTGAAAAGAATGTCGCGCCTCTAAGCGGCAACATCAACGGCGGGTACGGCAGGGCAGGGCTTTTAGACGAAACAAACGCCAACCTCCTGCTTGCTACCTCGGTTGACTGGGACGGCAAGTACATCATCTGTGTGGGTAGCAACGCCTATGTTTGGGACTATGCGCTGACACCTTTCAGCTACACCGGCAAGGCAAGCGAGGACGAGGAACGACTGGCGTGGTTCGTGTGGGATAACATCAATGCCAACTGCTGGCTTGTGGATGACGGCACTTGCTACTACGGCGACAGGGATACCGGGCTTGTGCAGGAGTTAACGCCTGCCATATTCTCGGATAACGGCGTTGCCATTAACTCATACTGGAAATGCAAGTTGCTTCACTTCGGCCTGCCGGAGTGGGAGAAGCATATTTCTGACCTGTATATACGGACTCGCGAGGCGGGCAATGTCGCACTGACAGTTACCTTTTACGACAGAAAAGGGGCGGTGCTTTCCACTAAGACAGCGACAAGCAAGTCATTCTCGTGGGACTACTTCTCTTGGGACTTATTCACATGGGAAGCCTACAGCGTCCCTCCGACGCTTCATTTTAAGCCGAAAGTTAAAAAGTCTGTTTACTTCCAATTCATGGTTAGCAATAACGAGGTAGGACAAAACCTATCAATCATGGATTTGGAAGCTTGCTATTCGCTGACCAGAAAAACAAAGGGGTGATAAACATTGACGATTCCTACCTTCGCGTATACCCCGGCAACGGGGTTTTCCAATACGACAACCTTCCCCAACCCCGCAAGCGGGGCGGCGGCGCGGCTTCAGCTCATGGTTCCGCTTGACCAGATAACGACACACCTGAACGCCCTAAAAGCAATATTTGAGGCGGTTACAGATGGGGCAAGCGGCGCGGATCATGTCGCGGCTACTACCATTGCAGGGCTTACAGGGAACACGGTACAGGCACTTTTAGAGAACATTGTCACCGTCTTAAAAGCGGTAACGGACAGCGCAAGCGGCGCTGATTTTGTCGGCGCAACCGCCATTGATGGGCTTACCGGCGCGACGGTGCAGGCGCTTTTAGAGAACATTATGACTGTACTGAAAGCGGTAACAGACGGTTCTTCCGGCGCTGATGTGGTTGGCACTACTGCCATTACAGGGGTAACAGGGGCAACGGTACAGGCACAGCTTGAAAGCCTGAAGGGGCTTATAGATGCAGTTGTTTTGGGCGGCATCCCGGATGACAGTATAACTGATGCCAAACTTTCTACTGCGGCGGGTGCAATACTTGACGTTGTGACAGCCCATACAGCCGCGACAGCGGATATGCAATTTTTAACAACTAGGGGGGTGCGATATATTGGCTAAGACATATACGGATCAGGCTTACTCCGGGACGCTGGCAACCGCTGGCGCAACAGCGGCAACAATAGCCGCTTCAACCACTTTTGTAATGCAGGGGTTTTGTATCAGCAACGCCAACGCCTCCGCAAGAAAAGCGGAGCTGTTGGTAGACGACAAGCGGATTTTGCCCTATCTTATGACGATACCAGCGGGGGACGTCCTGATTAGAACCGGCCTCAATATGCCTGTGACTACCGGCCTAACTATCAAAGTCAAGGGCGAGGTTAACAGCGATATGGATTATTACATCTGGGGGATCAACGAGGTGACTTCATAATGCAGGGGTTGTTGAGTTCCAGCTTTTTAAGTCAGGCGGGTATTTGTGGTGTCGGAGTGCCTATAGTTGTTGCCGCAGGGGACGACCTGTGGGCATCAAACGACACGGATGCGGCTAAAACGGTAGGCACCGACCCAACCAAGGCAAAGGAAATTACAACCGCCAACGTCCGGGGTGTCGTGCGGGTAAAGTTTACAATTGCGGCTAACTCGCCGCCGGGTTCAGATATTAAATACGGGAAGATTTATAAAAACGGCAGCCCTGTTGGGACGGAGCGATCAATAGCGGCAGACGGAGCAGCGACCGAGTTTTCCGAGGATATTGCTATAGACAATGGTTCTGTTCTGCAAGTATATGTGTACGCTGCAGGCATAGGCAATAATATTATTTTGTCCAATTTTAGACTGTATATAGATTCTAAGATGGACTACACAAATACCTTAGAGTAATCAGATCCGAAAGGGGGTTTGAAATTGGCAACAATAGGCTCAACTGTACGAAAAACGGCAACACTCTCGCCGTATGAGGCGGCAGAAGAAGAAGCAAAGAAGAAACAACTGGCAGGCGCATATACAACTGACCCTGTAAGCGGGGGCGCGAAACAGCAACTTGCCTCCGCTATCAGTTCAACGCCCGGATATGGCGGTGGCGGGGCGGGGTGGACAACCTCTCCTGTCAATGGCGGCAGTATATCTACGCCGTACACAGGAACGGCAGCAGGGACATTGGCGGGAGACACAGGGGTCAAGGCAACTACAGACAACAAGACCCCCGGCTGGACAACCGACCCTGTGGGGCTTACTAAATCAGCAGGGCTTCTGACTACCGGCACGGGGGCAGATACGCTGACAGGCGGGTACGATAAAACCCCCGGAGGTACGACCGACCCTGTTTATCCCACCGGGACAACCGGCACCCTGGCAACAGCAGCAACCCCACAGAAAACCTTCGCCCTCGACAGCAGAACGGGGGTAGGGCAATACACCGACACGACCGGCTGGAAGGTGAATCCTGCTACCGGGCGGCTGACGATGATGTTCAACGACGGCACGTTTTCTAATGTTTCCGCAGCAACGCCGGAGGAAGAATCTGCATATCAGGCGCAACGTCAAGGCGGCAGCGCCCTTACAGGGGCAACCGGCGCGGCGGCAACTACCTCACCTGTTACCAACACGGCGGCGGCAGGCACTACAGGAGCAACGGCGGCGGGAACAGGTACTACAGCGGCAACAGCGGCAACAAGCGGCACAGGCACTTACAGCGACGTTGATTATATTTCCGGTATTGCCAACCAGCTTTATTCGGCATATACCCCGCAGATGGAAAGCGACATTCGCGCCAATACCCAACAGTATGGGGATTTAGGCAGACAGCAGAATGAGTACGCCGCCCAACTCGGTATGAACAGAAGCGGGCAGGCTATTCAGAATATCGGCAATCTCGGACAGCAGGAAATCAACGCCAACAGCGACATCAGAACACAGGCACTTCTTGACAGCTACACCCGCGCCCTGCCCTATGCGGAGTTCGGCTTTACAGAATCACAGGCAGGCAAGGAGAACGAATACAAGTACGCGGCGCTTGCACAGGAAGCGGCAAATTCAGCGGCGGCTAACGCTCTGGCTGAAAGGGAATTGACACAGCAGGGCAGTCAGTTTGACCAGTCCCTGGCGCAATCAGGCTCACAGTACAGCCAAACACTGGCACAACAGATAGCGGAGGCCGAACGCACGGCCGCCCTCAACAGGGACAAACTAACGGCTGATACGGCGCAGAATCAGGAGGCTAACGCTATCGCAAGGGAACAGTTAGCGGCTGATATTCAGCAGTCACAGGGCAACTTGGATTACCTGACTGCCAATGCCCGCAATGAGTTGATTATGAACCTGTTCACCAATTACATGGCGATTACCGACAAGGCGACTCTCCCGACAGGCACAGCGGATTATATTAAAGCCCTGATAGCCAAATACAATGTCGACGTTTCGGCGGCATAGAGGGGAGGGAAAACATGAAATCCAGCGACCAATCTACAGGCAAAAGCAACAAGACATCGTCTTCCAGCAGCAACAAGAAGAAAAGCGCAAGCGGTGTCCGTACTACGGCATCGGGACAGGGCAATACATCTTGGGGCGGTTCGAGTTCCTCTGGCGGTTCTTCCGGCTCATCCGGTTTCATCGGCCCTGTTATCCCAGGTGCTACAGGACACAGCGGCGGGCACAGTTCCGATTGGCGAAGGGTTGGCGGCGGCGATAGTGGGAGTAGTGGAAGTAGTGGCTATACCCCTTCCCTCACACCTATTACACCCTACACTGGCATCAAGGATACCGGGCTTGTGTCTGAAATGGATCTCGACCTTATCAATCAGTACCGCAACAGCCTGCTTGATATCAACGCCCTGCCTAATGGCTTTACTCGTGGGGATGGCTCACGGAGTACGGATGTTACGGCAACACGGTTTGAGAATCTAGGCAGCGGCGGGGTTAACCGGTATGACAGTACCTTGTCCAACCCGGAGGGGAATGTGACATTCATTCCCAACGCCGGGACATGGCGCAAAACAGGGGATGGCAGCACAGACCCGGAGATGGGTTCCAGTTATGCCAAGAATGACAGCCCCTACAGCCTGTCCCTGCGCTTCAGGCGAGGGGAGAACCTCAACGTAGACCCTAACTACTACGATGCAGGCAGGGAACAGCAAACCGCATCTGCCATGTGGAATAAGACGCTGACACCGCAACTGCCGGAGAACACTTACGCTTATCAGCGGGCGAAGTCAATGGGGAAACTCGATGAATACTATTCCTCTGACACCATCCAAAACGACTCGATGATACAGGCGGCGGGACTTGACCCCGGCGGGTTAACGCCGGAGGAAAAGGCTGTCATGGTTGAAAAACTGAAGGAAATGGGGTATTGATATGGCGGTTGATATGAACAAGATAAACAGCCTGCTCGCGCAGGTACAACCCAGGGCATCCCTCACCCCATCCGCTTCAGCGGTGTCAACCATGCCGATAGCGCCAGAATATGAGGCGTACAAGGCTAAGAAGTGGAATGACGATGCTGGCAGTGAATATGGGATGCAGTGGACAAAGGGAGTCAAGACACATCAACTATTCGATGCTGAACAGGAATCCAAGGCGAATCAGGCATTGCAGGAATATCAAAACAAGATGTCTGCCTATAACACACAGCTTAATCAATTCAACAACGACCGCACATTTTCAGCTAATCAGGAGAAGGAACAGGCTGATAGACTGGCACAGCAGTATGCCGACCAAGGACTGATAGCGCCCACCTCTACAAGCGACATCACCCCACAGATTCGCAAGTTTGGCGAACTCTACACGCAGGCGGCGACAAGTGGGGATATGCAGGCGGCAGAATCTTATCATAATGCGGCTTTAGATTTAGCGAGGAAGGCCGGGTGGATACAGGAGGGAGTAACCCCCTCATCTGTCAACTCCCTGCCGAATATGACTTCTGCTGGCCTGCCGACCTACAAGCGGCAGAGTGAGGAATCGGCGGCGGCTAATTCTGTTGAGGGGCAGGACTGGTATATGCCGCTGGCAAGGGCACAGGCAGAAGCTACGCTTGCCAACACCCAAAGGAGTGCTAACGCTCCGTATGGCGGGAGTAGTGGCGGCGGCGGGAGTGGCAGTACACCTAAGCCGGTATCTCTATATGACCAAGCTAAAGCGGCGGCATACAATGACCCTCGCCTTTACACCGGCAAGGAAGGCACTCCTGAAGGCACTTGGAGCCTAGAGGATCTTATAAGCGCCTACATGATGACATACGGCGGGCAACAGCAGCCGCAGCAGGCTTCGGGCGGCGGTGATGTAACATCGTCTATGATACAGCAGGCAAGGGCAAACGGTTATTCCGATGTAGAAATAAGGCAGGGATTAATAGAAGATGGGCTTGACCCTGCACAGTATGGCTTATAAAGGGGGTGTTTCCCCGTGGGATTACAAGATTTAGCGAGCAGACCCAAAAGTGGGTTGGCGGCATTAGCGGCATCTCCAAAGATAGATTTAGGCTTCGACCCTGAAGTGGGCGACCCCTCCCTGCAAATGAAAGCCGCAGAATACGAGCCTGAATTCAAGAATCTCAACACCGAATGGATGACCGCGCATCCCACCTTTGCCAAGATATTCACCCCTCTAGGCAGGGCAGGCAATGCGGTGATGGATGTTCCTTTCATCGAGAGGGCAGGGCAAACAGGTGCGGAGGTTATGACTACCGTTGATAACCCCGACAAGACCACCACAGGCAGTAGGCTTGGGGATATGGCGGCAGATTTAACAGGCGGGCTGATGGGGTTTACGGCTAATCCGCAGAGCGCAGGGGCGAAGCTGTGGGGCGGGAGTGAGCAGTTAGCGGAGAAAGGCTTATCCCTGATACCGCAGGTGGCAAAACTGCCTGCGTTCGCACAGACAGGCTTGAAACTCGGTGCGGCTTCCATCCCCTATGAAGCGACAATGGCGGTGGCTAACAACCGTCCTGTGGACGCAGGCGAGATGGCAACGGCGGCGGGTAGTAATGCGCTGTTGGGGATGTTGCCGTATGGGATAGGGAAAGCGAGTAATGCGCTGAAAGGGTTTAAGAATCCTAAGGTGGAGTTGCCTATTATGGAAGCCCCTGCCCCTAAAGTGGAAATGCCTACTATCAAACCAACTATCCTGCCGAAGGGAATCGAGAGCGTCAAGACTACTCATCCCGATGTGCTGGCGCAGATGAAAGCGGATATAGGGGAGGCTGTGCCGATTAAGGGCAAGGGCGACTTCCTGGGCGAAGGCTCAATATCGGCGGCGAAATTTACCATACCTGAAAAGCAGGCGCAGATGGGCGAAGAAAAAGTACGTTCATTCATGGTAACAGGGATGAAATCACCCGTGACGCACCCCGAAACTAAAGCTGGGTTGTTGGTTGATACTTTTGAAGGTGGCCCCGGCGGGTATAAAAAACAGACTCATGCCATGACAGAAGAAGGATCAAAACAATTTCTAGCTGATGAAGGACTGGAAAAGTCTGTTGATTATGTCCTGCACACTACCGATGTAAACGCCTACAGGATGGGATTAGGCAAAGAGGTAATTGTAAAACTGCAAGAACAGGGCAATATGTCAAAGGCTATTGATGTGTACGAAACCCTTGCAGAAAAAGCGACTGGAGCAGGGCAGTACAACGAGGCAGGAAAGTTATTCAACGCACTCACTCCCGAAGGAGTGGGGATGAAGGCGGCAAAAGACGCTAAAAAGGCATACGATAAACTGCCTGCCCCCGCAAAGCAGAGGCACACAAAAGCAAGCGAGGATGTGCAACTGTCTTTTGATGAGATAAACAAAGAGGTTGTCGAAGAAGTAATTAACAAGACCACCAAGACAAGCAAGCCAAGTAAAACATCAAAAGAAAAAACACCCGTGTTAACCGAAGAAGAACTGGCTCCCGATATGTTGGCAGAACGGATTAAACAACACGTTTCAGAGTCCAAAGACAAAGAAGCCGATCCCATAAAAGACATGATAGATACCCTGTTTAAGAAAGCCAAAGAGGTACTACCAAAGCAGGATGCAAAACGGTTGCCTCGTGATGAAATGGCTTTTGTTCAAGAGGCTATTGCTAACAAAGAGAAATATCGTTCTGTTTGGGACGAAGCGAAGAAGTCACTTCAAGCCAAGTATGGCGACAATCCAGGGATTATGGATAGCGTTGATTCGTTTATTGCTCACTATATAAACATCCCATATTCAGAGGCGTCTATTGGCAAAATAACAAGGGCGGGGATAAAAGGCGAAGGCGTCGACCTTGCTCAAATTGTGAGGGAACACTACACCGTACAAACCAAGGCGGGGAATGACTTAGTAAAAAAACTCGTTGATATGGGTGGAATGGCAGAACGGGACGCCCAAGCCCTTGCAATGGAAATAGGCACAAAGTTTGAGCAATTAGCAACCAAAAAGAAACAGCAGATACTCGATCAGAAGTTTGGTAAAAAGCACTTCGGCAAGCGTCCGGCGATTGATGATTACATGATTGAACTTTCCAACTTGGGCGCATTGTCCAAAGGGCAGTATAGGCGACTTGTGGCTGAAAAACTAGGTTTGCCGGTGTTCTCGGAGGATATGGCAAAGCAGTTAATGAAACTGGCGAATGATGCACAGACGCTAAAGGGCAGGGATGCCGAAATAGCAAGAGGCAAGATGAAAGAGATTCTATCCTTGTTGAAGCCTGCGACCTTGGGGCAGAAGGTAGACTCATTCCGGCGAATTGCCATGCTGCTAAATCCTAAAACTCATGTTAGAAATATCGGCGGCAACGTCATTCTTGCCGCTTTTGAAAACATCAAAGACATTCCCGGCTCATTGGCTGATATGGCAATTACAGCAGGGCGCAAGGCACGAGGCGTTAAAGATGCCACCAGAACCACCTTGATGCCCTCTATTGAAGGGGCGATAACACAAGGCAAGGGGTTTGTGGAAGGCGCAGGGCGGGTATATTCCGATGTTAAACATGGGGTGGACACCACTCCAAGCGGGCAGTATGAAATACGAAGCGGAAAGTCGTTTAAAAGCCCAATAGGGAAGGCGTTAGAAGGCACAACAAATACGCTGTTAAAAGCCGGTGACGTACCATTCTACCAAGCGGCATACAGGGACACGCTACGCCAACAGATGAAAATTCACAAGGTAGACACCCCAACAGAAGCAATGGATGCGGCGGCCAGGAGTGTAGCAGAACATCGGACATTCCAAAACGACAGCGATATAGCGAAGGGCGTTAAATACCTACAGGGCGGGCTTAATTATGTCGGCTCTGCGGCTGGCCTTGGAACTAAAGAATGGGGCTTAGGGAATGTGGATATCCCCTTCGTTAAGACACTTGGAAACATTATGGATAAAGCGGTTGACTATAGCCCTGTTGGGTTTTTGTCGGCAGCTAAACACGCATATACCAGTACCCGAAAAGGTGTTTTTGATCAAAAGGCCGTTGTTGACGCAATAGGCCGGTCTGTTGTCGGTTCGGCTACTATCCTGTTAGGATATGACTTATGCAAAGCCGGTGTAATTACAGGCCAACAAGATAAAGACACCGATGTTGCGGCGTTTAATAGGAACGTTGGGAAGATGCCCTACTCGTTTAATATGAGCGCAGCCAAAAGGCTCGTTACAGGCAATGACCCATCCCCTCAAAAAGGCGATGTAATCAGAACATATGATTTTGCACAGCCAATAAGTGTGGCGTTGGCTATGGGGGCAGACATCTACAACGGAATCAAAGACCGCAAAAAAGCCTCTGATATGGTGGTAGAGGCGATTAAAAGCGGTGGCAACACTCTGTTAAAACAGTCCGTTATGCAGGGGATACAAAAGATGATGGGCGGCTATGATGCCATGCAGGGGATTTTAGATACTGTCCTGCAAACGCCTTTACAGTTTGTGCCAACTTTAAGCGGGCAGGTAGCAAAGAGCGTTGACGATAAGACAAGGGAAACATACAGCGACAGCACGACCGGAGAAATTGGCAACAAGATAAAAGCAAAAATACCCTGGTTGAGTAAATCACTCCCTGCCAGGGCAGATACTTTAGGTAAAGACATGCCCTCTGTCCAGGGTGGCAATTCAATTTGGAACACATATTTCAATCCTAGCACGACAAAAGAATTTACTCCTTCGCCTGTTGAGCAGAAAATAATGGATGTGTATAAGGCCACAGGCGACAAGACAGTACTCCCAAGGTCTGTTAAGCAGTATAAATCATTCAAAGTAAGCGGGCAGGAAGATCCTATTAAACTTACTACCGATGAATATGCCCTATTCCAAAAACGCATAGGGGAGATAACCAATGAAAAGTTGGCGGCGGTTAACACCACAGATCCAGCCAAGGCGGTTGGAGAGATAAACAAAATCATGGATGCTGCTGCCCTGACAGTCAAAACAGAAATCCTGCGTAGTAGGGGCTTAACTGTGAGCAAGAACAAAAACGGAAGTATTGTAGCAAACTAAAGCAGCCGCCTCACGGGATGGTGTGTGAGGCTGCCAGAGCGCGACCTCTGACCGGCTGCCAGAATATTATAGCATAATTTTACAGGGGGTGGTGCGTCATTGACGGAAGCAATCGAACAGCGGGTAGCACGAGCAGAGGAAAAGATAACCACTCTATTTACCTGCGCGGAACGAATCAAAAACAGGCAGGAGGCCCACGAAACCAAAGATGGCGAGGTGGTTGACAGGATAATGGACAGACTCGACAATATGCAATCAGCTTACGCTAACAGACTGCCGATATGGGCAGTCTTATTAATTGCCACACTGACGGCGGGCGTTGGGTGGCTGGCAAGATAAAATAAAATCAGGAGGTAACAAAATGAATTACGCTTACAAAGGCAAAGACGGCATCATCCACATCGTAGACAAAAAGGAAACAGCAGAGGAATCATCCACCACCGGCCCCATCATCGAAACCGACATCCCCGGATCAAACGGCATCCCCCTAGCAATCATCAAAGCGGAGGACGCTTTTATCGACTGCGAGTTAGGCACTATCTACCTCGGAGGCAACGGTAACCACGGCAAGGGCCGCAAAGTGGCATTGTCCAGCCTGCCCGCAAACTTGCAGAAATTGGCGGTGGAATTGGGGTTTAAGGGCTGATGGCAACGGCACATTTTGACGACAGCGAATTTACCTGCAAGTGCGGTTGTGGGCTGTTCATCCCCAACACCAAGTTACAAGGCGGCTGTGAGTTTGTGAGGGCGCGGATCATGCGCCCTTTGCACATTCTATCAGGCTGTAGATGCCCTGCTCACAATGCGGAATGTGGCGGTGTGGAGGACAGCCAACACCTGTATGGTACTGCGGTTGATGTGTATGCCGATGGGATTAGCGTTGATACGATTGCAAGGGCAATGGAGCAGGCAGGGTTTGACGGTATCGGCATATACCGCGAGCAGGGATTTACCCACGGTGATTTTCGCCCAAATGGCCCTGCTAGGTGGGAGGGATAGAATGACACAGCCAACAGGTAGGCCAAGAAAACTTAATAAATATCAGTTTGATGGTGATATTGTCATAGGATTAACAACAAATACTGGTAAAGAGTTTCTTGTTGATTTGTGCGACCTTGAAAAAATTAAAGATTTTACGTGGTATGAAAATCACGAAGGGTACATTGAAACAGGCTTACAAAAAGGGGCGAAACGGGAGAGGGTATTTCTCCACAGGCTCCTTATGGGAGTTCATGGGCAAGATTGGAAGAAGATGCAAATCGATCACATAAATAACGACAGAAAAGATAATAGAAAATCCAATCTGCGTATTTGTGATTGTGGGGATAACCAGTTAAATAAAACAAAACCCCGTAAAGACAACACTAGCGGGCATACTGGCGTATACCGTGAAAAAAGATGGGGCGGGGCATGGATGGCCCGAATTAGTTATAGGGGGAAACATATAAGTTTGGGCTATTTTAAAAACAAAGACGATGCTATTAAGGCAAGGGCTGAAGCAGAATTGTTTTATTATAAGGATTTCTGCAATCTAAATCCTGCCATTGGGTGGGAGGGGTGAGATGCCCCTCCTGCGGAACGGCACTCCTGCCTGTGTGGGTTGTACAGATAGGCTATGGGCGGGTGTGGTGGTGCGAGAAGTGTGAGAAGGAGTATAAGGGGTGATGTCATGTACCCTCCAAGCCATCAGATTTCATCAAACTGGAACTAATAAAAAATTATCAGGAGGTAAGAAAAATGGAAGAATCTAAACAGTGGTATGAGAGTAAAGGCGTATTGTCCAGCCTGGTTATTATCGCGGCATCCGTAGCGGGCATGGCGGGATATGTGATTGACGAAAAGGCGCAGGCAGAGATTGTCGAATTTGTTTTTATGGCTGTCACGGCTATCGGTGGAGCCATATCCCTCTATGGCAGAATTAAGGCTACCAAGGTGATTCGGACAGCAAAAGGGGAGTAACCGCATGAAAAAGTTACTCCTTGCATTACTACTCATACTGTCCCTGACATCCTCTGCATCTGCGGAGGATTACTCCCTAAAGCCCTTGGGCGCGCATCCATCCCCCATAACCGCCACAGTCCAGCAGGACACAGTTGTAGATGAGGACTTCCCGGCTGAATTTACCCTACCGTTGTTGCCGTTCGTATTGGATCAGGACGGTTACGGTATGTGCGTATCGTACTCCCTGCGGGCTGTGCTTGATATGCAGGCTGTGGCTGATGGCGACTTTCACAGTCACAGCGCGGCTTTTATTTATGGCAACCGCAAGGTAACCGACTATCAGGGTGAAGGGATGTATCCGTATCAAGCATTGGCCAACTTGCAGACGGACGGGGCTTGTTTAGACAGCGAGTTTCCCGCCCGGAATGAGTACCCTGTACTTAGAAAAATGATAACCGACAAGATGAGGGTATCCGCTGCACAGCACAGGATTGACAGCAGCAGGCACCTTTATACGCCTGACGAGGTTAAGTCCTGCCTGATACACACCGGGGCTGTGTCGATTATGATACCTGTCTATGACGAGTTTTATGATGTGCGTGACAGTGGTATCCTGCCGATGCCGGACACGACTGTTACACCTAATGGCTATCACGAAATGACTATCTGCGGCTGGCGTAACATTGGCGGGGTGGAGTATTGGCGGGTGTTGAACTCTTGGGGCGGTGGTTGGGCTTATAGTGGGTACTGTTTTATGCCGCTTGACTACCCTGTAATTGAGATGTGGGAGGTTGCTGTTAAGGCGCCCGAGCCTCTGCCGGAGCCGGAACCCCTTCCTGCTGTGCCAAGTGTCACCATTAGCGAGATTGATTTTACGCTGACTGTTGATGCTGTGAACGTGGAGTGTCCTGTGTACCAATGGTGGCTGCGGGATCTCAGCGGCAGTTGGTACTGTGTGCGGGACTATGGGCCTGATGCTACTATAACGCTGTCGGAGCTGCCGGCCGGAGATTATGAGGTGGTTGTCTACGTCAAGGAGCAGGCGGCGGGGTGGGAAACTGCGAAGTATCAGGTGTTGGAGAACAGGCTGTATCTGCATTGATGTGGGAGTGGATAGAGTTGCAACTAATGTGCGGAAGGGGCGAGGCTGTGAGCATAGCAGACTATAACAAACTTTTAGATGACATCCAGCGGCTTATCAACTACGGCAGGACAAAGGATGACCCGCGAGATTTGTTTCAGGTTTTGAGCAACATAGCTGTTACGGCAGGACAAGTTAGATATTAGATATGAGAGCCGCCCTTTGATTGGGGCGGCTTTTTTTATTTGTAGAAATTTCAAAGTACCTCTTGACTATTAATATATTAACATGTTAATATACATTTGGGTGGTGTAGGCAACGGTTCCTTCAATTGCGGATTGATACAGACACCGTTGCCGCCTGTTCCCCCGCTTATATTGGCAAAAATCTTCGGTGGTGCAGCATAGAGTTACTTCGCCTGTTAAGCGAGAGGTTGCAGGTTCAAGCCCTGCCAGGGCGCAAGCCCTGTAGCTCAATTGGTAGAGCGCTTACGTTACTCTCTGCGTTTATTCCCCGAAGATTTTATTTTATTTAAGGAGGTATTTATGAAAACCAACAAAAAACCCATTGATTACCGAGTTGACAAAACAGAAAGAGTTGCCGGAGGTTATGGTTCTTTCGCTGCTAAACAGGGTGCAGAAGAACTCTTGCGGCGCGCTGTCATGGCCTGTCTTTTGTGGGAGGATAATTTTTATGAAGATGGGGTTTCTAGTGCTATTAATATCAAAAACCTTATCCCGCAAGTATCTCCGGGCAAAGTATTTTCTATTGCGGTTGAGGCAAGAGAAAAGCAAAAACTGCGGCATATTCCTTTGTTCATAGCCCGCGAAATGGCCCGGATTGATACACATAAAGGAATCGTTAGCGAACTTTTGCCGCGAATCATCAAAAGAGCCGATGAATTGACAGAGTTTATTTCGCTGTACTGGCGGGATGGCAGGCAGTCGCTATCCAAACAGGTAAAACTCGGATTGGCAAAAGCGTTTCATAATTTCAACGAATACCAATTCGCCAAATATAACAGGGACGAACAAATAAAACTTCGTGATGTGCTGTTTATGGTACACCCGCACCCTGGCCAGAAAGAGGATCTATTTAAAAAGATTGCCGAAAACGAATTAACAGTTCCCGATACCTGGGAAGTTGCATTGTCAGCAGGAAACGACAAAAGGGAATCATGGACACGCTTAATCGACGAAGGGAAGCTGGGGGCGCTGGCCTTTATGCGGAATCTGCGGAACATGGAGCAAGCACAGGTTAGCCGCTCTGTGATGCAAAAAGGATTTGATACTATTAACCCGCGCTGGCTTTTGCCTTTAAACTACTTTGCCGCCGCAAAACACGCTCCGAGTTGGGAAAGGGAAATTGAAAGTGTAATGCTGCGGGGTTTGTCCCAAGTACCGAAACTTCCCGGCTATACTATATTTGTGGTAGATGTTTCCGGGTCAATGAAACAGCCGGTTAGCGATAGAAGCGAGTTCAACAGATTAGATGCCGCCGCGACGATGGCTTTGATTGCTTCTGAAACCTGCGAACATATTTCCTTGTATGCAACTGCTGGGGACGATGGTAGAAGGATCCACCAAACAGAAAAACTAAAACCGCGCCGGGGGTTTGCGCTTTGCGAGGAAGTTAAAAACGCTAGGGGCCGGCTGGGTGGAGGCGGGATATTTACCCGCCAGTGCCTTGAATATATAAAGGAACATGAAACCGAAAAGCCGGATAGAATTATAATTTTCTCCGATAGTCAGGATTGCGATCTTCCGGGCCGTCAAATTCCGAAACCGTTTGGGGACAAAAACTATATCGTTGATGTTTCTTCTCATGCCAGGGGCATTAATTACAAAGGAGTCTGGACGGCAGAAATAAGCGGATGGAGTGAGCACTTCCTGAATTATATCTTTGCTTACGAGGGGTTGAGCGTTGAAGATGGGCAGCAATAAAAAACTCGTAGGAATATACCTCACACTTGAAACCTTGAAGCGGTTAAGGATGTATGCCGCGAAGAAGTTTGTTTCACTGTCGGAAGTTGTCGAAAATGCGGTTAAGGAGTTTTTGGATCGTAATAACGACAAACACTAACAGCCGAACTCATACGCAGGATTATAGATGAAGCGAGGAAGGGGGAGAAGTAGATGGTAGAAGATTTACAATTGAGGCATTTTCTATGGGATGAAGGAACAAAAAACGGGAGAAAACTACAATCTGACGAGGATAGGCTTGAGATAGAAAACCTCAAAGCTAAATTGAAACTGGCTGATGCAGTTGTGGAACTAGCACGAAAAGGCATGGGGATTATGCCGGTTGCATGGATGCGTGAATTTCATAAAGTCATAAAGGCATATGACAACGAAATTAACCCTTCCCCCACAGCCTAGCCCAAAAGCTAGGTTTTTTCTTCTCCATCCCTTCCAGCCTTGCATCTATAGCCTCCAACAGCCTGACTTCCATCCCCATTATGAGGTTTTCCAGCACTTCCATCCCCATCTGGGGAGGTGCAACCCCTTGTAACTCTACCGTTGTAATTCCGTTGGAAGTGGAAGGGGATACCAAAAACGCTTCTAGGGATTCCACAGGTATCATCCACCTATGCCCACCAGGTATCTCATCCATGACGGCTGTTAGCTTGCCATCCTTTATGTATTTGCGGATGGTTTTGGTTGAGCGGTTGAGGTATTTGGCGGCTTCGATGATGGTTAGGTGGTTCATGTTATCAGCCTTTCTGTCTATTAACAAAATTTAATATTCCCCCGTGGCACTACTACTGTCCCATGCCTAGTCAATACTAACACGTTTTTAGGGCCTTTCCCATAACCACGGCATATCATCTTCCCTTTTTCTTCACGCCACTTAATGTCAGGCATATTGTTTTTTTCTGCATAGTGAATTTGAACATCTTTCATTTTTAGCACCCTTTCTGTTGATAACTTCGTTTCTTACAAGCAATCCGGCAACGCGAGGGAAGTAAAGACAGAGATCCCCTTGCAAAAAGGGATACTCAAAAACAAACAATCCGTATAACGCTTCGGTCGTTCGCTTCGAGGCACATATTACTGCGCTCATGCCGTTTTGGTGCGCTGCTCGGTCAGCCTGTAACAGCTCAACATGAATCCTCTATTGCACATGGCTCATCCCTGCGGTGTCCAGAGGGCGTGTCATCACCTGTTTGCATCCTGGCGGTTCTTCGATACAAGGGATAAGAGCAGACGGATTCCGCTCTATCCTGGAGGCGCGACTGTTACATTACCGGACGTCATCACGAACGCTACCCGGAAGTGCTTTTTGAGGACTTTTGCACCAACACCTAGCAACCCTCAAAAATAAATGAAGGTGACTTGTGAGAATTTCCACAGTCACCGTCTTGACACAGTTAATGTTTACTGTTAAAATAACAATAAACAGTTCTTTGGGCGGTGTCTGTTGCACTTCCCACCTGAATCTCCCGGTTCGCCGCCGTGGAGATTCTTTGATTTATGAAGTTATATTTCTATAATTATACCATATATCGTACTCAAAAAGCAATAGCAAGAAAAAAACAAGCCCCTCATTTAGAGGGGCTTTCTCTTATTGCGTCTGAAATTATCTCCATCATCCTATCTTTAGCCAAACTGGATAGCACCATCAACACACCCAAGTCTGCCAGCCAGATAAATTCTTTCCCTTTAGGAAGCGACTTCGTGACTGCTACCATTAATTCTAGGCTAACTGCAATCCCCTCCCCTTCTGTACTGCCTTTGCCGTATGTCATTGGATCAACGAACATATATTCTTTTAATATTATACTCCTATGGGGAAGGAATTAAAAGGGTACTCTGCCGACACTTGCCGACAAATTACGACATTATTTATACATTCCGTTAATCAGGTTTTGCAGCTCATTAAACTTGTCCTTAAATTCAGCCATCTTCCTATATATAGCTTCCTGTTTATTCTCTGGCACTTCATCAGGCAAGGTGTGCTTATAGCGTACCAGCAATTCATTTAAAGGCACACCGTAGCATTGTGAGAGTTTGCGAAGCGTATCAGTACCGGGGCGTTTGATCCCACGTTCAATCTGGGACAGATAGGAGTTATTCACAACAACCTTTGCCTCGACATCCTCTAAAGTCATATCTCTGTCATTCCGCAGGCTTTTCATATATGCACCTTGCCGTTGTAGTTCTTCAGGCTTCATCTTCACAATAAGCACCTCCTTTTATATAAATAGTCTGTAAACTTCATTATACAGCATGATACAGGAAATGTATTAAAAAAATATTAAATTTATATTATTTTTTTCTTGCCATAGCACGAAAAGTATGATATTATTTGTTCAAGAGTTAGAAAACAGCTTACATTTAGGAGGAAAACTTTGAAACCAGTATACGCTACAAAAAGGAACAAACTGGCAACCGCAGTAATGCGGAAATTGATGTCGCAAACAGACTTTGCAAAGGCTACAGGCATTAGCATACCTTATTTTAATGCGATCATCAACGGCAAGTGTACGACAACTGAAAAGACAGCTCATAAAATAGCAGATTACCTTAATAGGGATGTTGGCTATTTTTTTGTTGTCGAAATGCACCAAAGAAAGAGAAAACAGGAACAAGAGAACGAAAGGGAGGAGTTGCAATGAAAGAGATTCCATTGACACAGGGTAAAGTTGCACTTGTGGATGATGATGACTTTGAATGGCTGAGCCAATGGAAGTGGTGTGCCATTAAACACTGGAATACTTTTTACGCCATGAGGATGTCAAAAACCGTAAACGGTAAAAGGGAAAACATCCAAATGCATCATGCGATTATCGGCAAAAAAGAAGGGCTTGTGACAGACCACATCAACGGCAATGGGGTAGATAACAGGCGCGAAAATCTCCGGCACGTAACCCACAGACAGAACGGGCAGAACCGACACCACGAAAAAACTTCAAAATACCTTGGCGTTCATTGGCATAAACCCCTTAATAAATGGCTGGCACAAATCCAGATTAACGGGCAAAAAAAGCATTTAGGTGTGTTTAAAGACGAACAGGCGGCATACCATGCTTACTACAACGCAGTTACCGCACTTGGTGAAACAATATTAGTTAATAGGGAGGGAACACAATGCCAATAGGGATAGCAGCGTTCGTCATATTTTGCGGCTGGATGACATTAGCGATGTGGGCAGGCGAGCCGATAGCGAGGTGGTTATTTTGATCAAGATCACGATTGAGGGATGGAAAGAAGAAGCGGTGGTGACTGAAGGCATTACAAACTTTAACCTACAGGCTGACACGGGCGACAAAATCACTTCGGCGTCTAAATGCACCAGACAGTTTATGGCTTTTGTTGCGGTGCAGGCTTTGGTCGAGTTTATCAATGCTGGCAACAAGGAGGGATAACACATGAAAGCAACAGTAACACACATCAACAGCCGCGTATCATCCGACGAAATCCGTCACATCTACAAGCAGCCCACCCACCGCGACACAGCAGCAGGCTTCCTCGACTGGTTCAGCCGCATAGACAGGCGCATCAAATTGGCGGTGCTGACGGCAGCGTGGCTGTGGATGGTATATGGACTGTGTGCAGCGCTATAAAGCCCAAGCATACCGGACAGACATATGGCAAGCGGCACAGGTGCATTGTGTGCGGGCGGCTGCATACCTGGGCCAAAAGCAAGCCTTGTTATTTTTGCAGGAAGGAGGGGAAGGGCGAAGGATGATAAAAGGCGCGATTCGTTTTGAAAATATCCGTCCACATAAGAGGATATGCGCCCAATGCGGCAAGGAGGTTCGTGGTCGTAGCGGGTTTCTTATTTACACAATTGGCCGCGGTAAATACTTGTGCCACGCCTGCGGGGATGCCATTGAGAAAAAATAAACCGCCCCACAAGGCGGCATCAAGGAAAATGTTACTGAAATTATAACAAGCCATCGGAGGTTATGTCAATGAGTAAGGCGACAGAAGCAACGCAAGCGATAAAGGCGGCATGGGCAGCAGTAAGCCAACTAACAGTCCCGGTTGCCATCAGCCAAAGCGAGGTTCACGTGCTAGGCTATCGCGCCTTGGAGCAGATTCCGGGCGAGACAGTCCACCGGCAGATTGGGCAGGGACGGATGGCGGTGCATGAGATGTCGAGGACGCTGGATGGCGTGCGGTTTTACTGCCTGCTGACACAGAGGGATTATGAGGGACTAGAGGGAGGGGAAGGGTAAATGATACATGGATTGTGTAGCGATTGTGCTAGATACCATCCGACGGAATCACAGTTAATGGGCGAAAATGAAGAAATCTGCAAAAAGTGCAGTTGGCTTACAAGCGGCGACGCTGATAACTGGAAGCCAAAAATGGAGGAGGAGAAAGCGATGTTCAAGGTGGGCGATAGGGTGCGGAATAAGCGGAATGGTGATACAGGTACGGTAAGGGCCTTTAAGAGCGGTGAGTATGGCATTGAGTATGACACTCCCAATTATACGCATGAATTACAAAGTGCAAAACCGCCTGTTAGTTGTAAAGAGAATTGCGGTAGGTGGGAAAAACCTGAATATATCGAACTCATCCCCACCCTCATAAACACCACCGCCCGCGACTCGGTAGCCTCTGCCCTGCGCGAGTGCGCCGACAAATACGCGGGGATGTTTGCGGTGGCTGTTGCGGCGATTGAGAAGGCTGATAGGCCAGAGGTGGTTATGGAGGCAAAGAAAGGGTTGCTGTTGGGGATAGTTGGAGGCTTGCCGCTTTCTACGGATACTTGTTATTTTTGCCAAGTATATGGGTTTGGGATTGGATGTGTCAAGTGTGAATATGCCAAACATCATGGGGGCGATTGCACAGATGGAGAAAGCGACTTCAGAAATATAGACGATGCAAGGAAAGCACTATCTAAAACACTCGGCTCCTACTATTCCGGCGAATCCTACGACCCCGAACGCGAGGCGCGTCATGCTGAATTTCTGCGGCTGAAGGCAGAATTTGAGGGCTAGCATCCTAGCCGCCATCATCCTCATAGCCTGCTGGACTCCGCTATCCGACTTGCCAAAGGTGGTAATTACCCCAGTTGAAGTATCGCGCGGCGGGGAGAGGCCGGCGGTGATGTTCGAGGCTACCGGATACTGTAACTGCGCGGTTTGCTGCGATTCTGAAACAGGGATAACGGCCAGCGGCAAAGTGGCCAGCAGTGAAACTGTATCGGCTGACTGGGATGTATTGCCTGAAGGAACCTGGGTAATCATTGAGGGGATAGGGCGCAGGGTGGTACAAGATCGAGGGGCTGCCATTAGGGGGAATCGGCTGGATGTGTGGTTTGAGGATCATGCGGCGGCGTTGGATTTTGGGAGAAGGCAAGTAATGGTGAAAATTGAGGAGGGGTAAAGATGAAATTTACACCGGGGCCGTGGAAGGCAATCGCGACAGCATTCGACCTTGAGACAGCGCAAAACGCGATTGTCGGATCTTTTGATGTAATACTTCCGGCGCAGTCAATGTCAGTGCCGGAAATGGTTGAAAACGCTAACCTGATAGCCGCCGCCCCTGATATGTACGAGGCGTTGAAAGCGTTAACGGATCTTATGATTGATATTTCCAGAAGCGGAGCAATTAATTTATCAGAGGTGGGATATGCCGTAATAGATACGGCATCTAAAACGCTTCGCAAGGCAGAAGGTTGCTAGGCCCTAAATACGGTGATCCCCGCCTCATGGATAACCTACCCCTGCCAGCGGGGATGGTGGTGGAACACGCCATGCTACCTGGCATACCGCTAACGATAATCAGCGGGCCGCATGAGGGGGTTACTGGGGACACATATAGGGTGCTGCTGCCATCAGGGAAAGTGGAGAGGGTGAAAAGGGGGAATCTGATTATATGACAAACATCACCTGCAACGCCAACACCTGCATACATCACACAGCAGGGCATTGTACGGCGAAGGCGATAACGCTGATTTACCGGGAGTTTAACATTGAGGATGACAGGACTACCGATGTGATTGACTGTATCAGTTGGGAATATGACAAGGGGTGGAGGGAGAAAAATGCTGCTAACAAATAGTTCAATCGGCTTGTTTAAAAACTGCCGGAAAGCATGGCATTACCGCAACAATGAACTGCTAGTACCGCGCCTTCAGAACACAGCTAGAGGCATAGGTTCAGCCGTCCACAAGGGACTTGAAACAGGCAGCGTTGAGGATGCCCTTGCCTTATTCGCTGAAGCGTTCCCAAACAGTCAGGATGAAGCTGACAGCTTGGAAACCAACAAGGCGATAGTACAGGCCATATTAGAGGGATACTTTGGATTATATGGCAGATGCTTTCCTGAAGCGGAGGAATACAGGGCAGAACAGATATTTGAAGTTGACATAATAAACCCGCATACAGGGGCAAAAAGTAAATCATTTACACTATCTGGCAAAGTGGATGGATTAGCTTTAATTGACGGCAGATGGTGGCTTGTGGAATACAAAACAGCGGGGCAGATAGGGAAAAGCTACATAGATAAGCTATCCCTTGACACACAGGTTACAACCTATATACATGGCATACAAACAGCATTAGAAATAAACATAGCAGGCGTAATATATCGGATACTGCGGAAGCCAACCATTAAGCAGACAAAAAAGGAAACCATCTACCAGTATCTTGACAGGCTGACAGCAGACTACAAGGAAAGGCCAGAGTTTTACTTCTACTCTGAAAAACTATACCGCTCACAGGATGATTTAGCAGAGTTCAAAAGCGAACTGTGGGATTTAACACAGGATATGTTGAAGTGTAAACGTGAAAACCTCTGGTATAAGAATACAAGTCGCTGCATGGATTGGGGAAATTGCCCCTATATGCCTCTTTGTTGTCAAAAACCTGATGCAATAGATATGTATATGAGGCAAGAGCAAAACATTGAATTAAGGGAGGATAACAATGGCTGTGCTGCCAATTAAAGAAACCACACCAAAGGAAAACCTTGAAGATTTTATCATCTACCTACATGGGATGCCAGGGATAGGTAAATCAACATTCTGCTCACAATTTCCAAACCCAATATTCGCTGCAACAGAACCAGGATTAAATTCATTAACCACATGGAATACACCCATTCCTGATTGGAATACCTTTCTGCTTTTCGCTAAAGAAATAAGCGAAGGGAAGCATGAGTTTAAAACGATTATCATTGACACCGTGGATAACCTTTATAAATACTGCCTTGATTTTATCTGCCAGAAAAACAAAATAAACTGGCCTGCTGAAAAAGACTATGGACAGGGCTGGGCGATGGTGCGGGATGAGTTTATGAGGGTTATAACCAAACTAGCTTTACTGCCTTATGGATTGGTTGCTGTATCCCATACCAAGTTTGAAGAAATCAAAACAAGGACAGGATCATACAACAAAGCCGTTCCTACCCTTTCCAAGCAAGGCAATGAAATAATAATGAACCTTGCTGACATTACCCTTTATATGGACACAACCACCGAAGAAGGAGTGGAAAGCAGGGTAATAAAAACCAAGCCTTCCGCTTATTGGACAGCAAAGGACAAAACAAAGCGTAACATCCCTGAAATAATTGAATTACCCATAGCCAAAGAGAGTGAAATGTTTACCATCTTTAGCAATGCCTTTTACGGCATAGAAAATAATAAGGGGGATAAATAATAATGAGTGAATTCACAGAGGCTTTAGCACAATTTGACGATGTATGGCAAGAGATTCCAGAGGACACAGGAGAAAACAAATACGCTGACCTGCCGGATGGAACATATCAGGCTTATATCAACGAAGTTGAAATTGGAGAAAGTAAAAAAGGAAACCGCCTGCAAATGAAATGGGACTTAATCGCAGTAGCACCGGAAGAATTTAAGGGCAGGCATATCTTCAGATATTCTGGTCTTGAAAGCAAAGAGAACCTTGAATTTCTGAAGCGTGATCTCGGACGCTGCGGATTGAATCTGGAAAAAGTCAGCGAACTGCCGAATGTGTTGCCGGAACTGCTTGATAAGGTGGTTGAGGTACAGCTTAAAACAAAAACCAAAGGGACGGAAAGCTATCAGAATAGCTATATAAACAAACTGCTTGGGATGAAGAACGAGGGCGGCGTTGAGTTGAGCGAAGGGGATTTACCCTGGTGAGCCGCCGGGACGATTTGCTCACAACCGCGCTGGCTAGGATAGTGGAGTTGGAGGCATTGTGCAACAGATACCCAACTGCTTACGCATATGAAAGGGCCTGTGATGCGCTCAATAAACACCGTGAACGAGCAGACAAGTTGGAGGCAGAGAATAAACTTTGCCGCGACAGGCTAAACGCAATCAACGACCTTACGGTGGGATGGCAGGAAATAGAAGTGGGGCGGCTAGCGGCATGGTCTGTTATCGACAAAATTTACAGGTTGAGCCTGCTACCAGTAGAGAGGGAGGCATCTAATGGCTAAATACATCTGCCTTGCTTGCGGCTATGAGGATGGGGAGTGGGCTTGCAGGGAGTGCGGAGGGCAGTTGATTAGGGGGTAGGGTGAAAGGGGTAGTTGATATGGATTATTCAGAAAAAGACATTGAAGATTATCTTGCAGATGAAGATGTGTTGTCAGAAGAATTTGGCTTGACGTATTTACAGCGACAATTTCAAACAAGCTATGGCATAATTGATATTTTGGCCTATCAAGAAGAAACTAACACATTGGTTGTAATTGAGATTAAAAAGGGGGTTATAGACGAAAACGCAGTTGGGCAAATAATGAGATACATTGGGTGTATGAATGATCTAATCATCCACTGCAAAGAAAGCGATAATCCCAACGATTGTTTTAAAAACATTGACAATGTTACTGGTTTGTTAATAGGAAGTAAATTAAGTGACAATGCCATAAGTATTATTAGACATTTTGATTTTTTAGATTTTTATTCACACAATATTAATATGGTTATTGAATTAAGTTCTGAATCTTATACCAGGACGGCAGAATCGCTATTGTCTGACTTTAAAAGGCTAACAGAAACCATACAAGACAGAGTTAAGTATGCGATGGACACTTTTAAAAAACTTGCTGAATACGAGAGGGATAAAGCGAATGAGGCTACACAACCGGCAGATCAAGGCGACATTCTGGATAGATCCTGACCTACTACAATGGCAAAGAGATAAACGATGGCTATATGAGGGGTTAACGCAACTAGCGGACGATAGTGGCTGTTTGGAAGATAGCCCCTTTGCTTTCAAACTCCACTTATTTCCCTCCCCTTTAGACAAGGATATAACTGTTGATAAAATAGCCAAGTGGCGGGATGAAATACTTAAACAAAAGAAACTAATTCGTTATATGTCGGCAGGCAAGCCATACCTTTATATGGTGAACTTTCATAAACACCAGACGCTTGACAAGCCGACACCGCCTAGTAAAGCCAGTATTCCCTTGCCTTTGTGGGTTGAATGGGTGGAGGTTGTGGACGAAGGACGGTTCAATAGACGTAAATCGAAGTACATTGTCCGGGAAATGTCCAGGACAAGTCCCGCCCCTGCCCCCCTAGAACTAGAACCGGAACTAGAACCGGAACTAGAACCGGAACTAGAACCGGAACCTATTAAAACACTTGCGCAAAACGCCTTTGATATATTCTGGTCTGTATACCCTAAACGCAAAAGCAAGGGTGACGCTGAAAAGGCATGGGCGAAAATCAGCATGACAGATACCCTGCTGACAACCATCCTTGACAGCATAGCGAAAGGCAAACAGTCACACGATTGGACAAAGGAAGGCGGCAAGTACATCCCCTATCCGGCAACTTGGTTGAATAGGAAAGGGTGGGAGGATGAATATGAGCAGGTTGAAAATGTGCCGGACGCATGGCATGAGATTAGAAAATTTGGGAGGGAAGAAGAATGAAAATTACAATCGAGGGATGGGAAGACAAAGCGGTGGTAATCGAGGGCATTAAAGAATTTATGTTATTGGCAATCGAAAAAAGTGGGCAACATACCGAGGCGATTAATGCAGGGGCTATGCCATGTGCATATTTTGCAAGACGGTTAACCCTTCGTTCTGATAGCGAAATAATTAATATATATAAAAAGAACCAGATACCCATAGAAATGAAAATAGAGGCATCCCATGACTAAATCCGACTTATCTAAACTATTCGCCTTCGTAACCGCCCTCTACCCAAACATCACCGTCAAGGCAGGCACACTAGAGGCATGGTTTGAGATGATTGGCGATCTGCCTGCTGACTTGGCGAAGGCGGCGTTTATGAAGGCACTGGCACAGCAGGAGATCCCCTGCCTGCCTGCGGTGGGTAAAATCCGCGAAGCCGCATTGTCCCTGTCCGGCAACAAAGCCCCCACGGCACTAGAGGCATGGGGGCAGGTACGCGAAGCCATCAGGCGCGATAAGCCTGCCTCTACCCTGCACCCTGCCATCCAGAAGGCAATTCTAGCGTTCGGCGGGCTGGATGGGATTGGCTACAGCGAGAATATCACCTACATAGAGGGCAGGTTCCTGAAGGAGTACAATCCGTTGATGGTGGAGGAAAACAATCAGGCGGTGCTGCCTGAAGCGGTGCGGGCGTTTATCGGGAGTGCTGAAGTTAAGAGAATAGGGGCGTGAGAATGTGCCATCTTTTGATGTTGAATTTGAGGTTTTCTGCGGTAAATGCGGTGCAGGGCTTTGTAATAATAGCGAAACCGCTTCAAGTGGCAGATATGGATTAAAAGTTACCGTTGATCCATGCGAAGGGTGCTTGGATAATGCTAGGCAGGATGGGAAAGACGAAGCTGAAAAAGAAATGGAGGAGCAGGAGAATGGCTAACAACTACCCGCCCTGCCCCAACTGTGACATTGGCGTAATCATGGTGCTGCAAGACAAAGAGGAGCGATACGGCAGATGCCTATGTGCGAAGGGTGAGGGTGAGTATAAGGGGCTGCCTGCGGTGTCTGGTGTGCAGTATCCATTTAAAAGTGATGGGAAGATGATGGCGAGCGGGGAGGTGGTGGATGGTGACTTTGACTTCTAGTAAGCAAACACCCTGGACACCCCAACAAATAGCACACATAACCGCCAACTACGGCAAAATCCCCGACCGCCAACTAGCGGCAGAGTCGGGGCATGGCTACAGGGCATTCAGGAGCAAGGTAAACAAGTTGAAGCTGAAGCGGTACAAGCCCAAGAATACAGTCCCACCGGCGGCAAGGGCAGGGTTTGAGATGCTTGTCGCGGCTATTCGGGCAGGGAGGCTAGAGTTTTGAAAACACCCAAGCCCCTCCCCGACATCGACACCCTAAAAGCCGCCTACTACCGCACAGGCAGCGTCAAGAAGGCTGCTAGATCCCTGCACATAGCACAATGGCGGGTATCATCGGCACTCTTTGACGCAGGTATCACCTCAATGCGGGGATATTACCCCGAACGCAAGCCGCGAAAGGGCGATGCGCTGACAGAAAGCGCCTGCCCGACTTGTAAAAACGCAACCGCCATAAAATGCCCCTTCATGCGGGCGGTTCGTGACAGGGCGGGGGATGTGCTGGATAGGATGGGTGCTACATATAAAACTAAGCCTTACAAATATAGCGGTGGCGGCGGGATAGTCTACGAGGTAACGCTTTACACAGTGCTATCCTGCCCGCGACATAGTGCAGGCGAGTTGGACTTGTGGAACAGGATTAGTCCGGCAGGCGGTGGAGAGTCGGCAGAGTTGAGGTATCCGCATGGAGTAGGGAGGATGTAAATGCCACCAGAAGTACAGAATTACCCTTTTAACGATAGCAAAGTTGGCGGGTGTATCATTTTAAGGTAAGCAGGTTATCCACAGCTTAAAACGGCAAATAGGAGGGTGATATTTTGGATAAGAGTTGTTTGTATTGCAATAAAAGTCCATATGGGGATACAAGAAACATTGGGACACAACGCTTTAATAATAAAGCAGTATCAAATATAAAACTGAATCCATGCGACACAAGCCTTTTAACTGCTCTCACATGGAATGTCCCAAACGATGGAGCCAATAGTTACACCGTCACTACTAGAATTAATTACTGTCCTATGTGCGGGCGCAAGCTGGTGGAGGCATCATGAAATGCACCAACTGTAAAGCGGCGGGAGAAGTCATATGTGAACGGGAGGCATTGTCATGACTAAGCCCGCACAGAAAACCATCATCCAGCGCCTCGATGATGAGGCCATGAAAACGCCAATTGCTGATAGTAGGATAGGGCTGTGCAGGTGGTGGGAGAAGCGGGATGAGGATGAGAGTGTTTATGGGCGGCTGAACAGGGAGGCGGCGGGGAAGTGATTGTAATAAAGTCATTTTGCGACAATCGGGGCGGGGGAAATGGCTATTTAGCCTATGTTGGCGAGTATGGCGACACAAGGGAGCAGGCAAAGGCGAATATGGATGCTATCATTGACAGTTGGGAGGCGCGGGGCGCGAAGGCAGAGAGGGAGAGGATTATCAAGATGTTATTTGAGAGGGCAATACGGCATAAACCTCCTCAATGTGTCCCTGACGGCAAGAAGAAATGCCCTTATCCTAACGCTTGGGAATATTCAGGGTGTATGGCGCATTGGCGGGATTGGATGGGGGTAGATGAATGAGCAAGCGTATCCAATTTACCGCATACGGCATACCGCAGCCTAAAGGCTCGACAAAATCATTCGTTGTTAAGGGCAGGGCAATTACCACAAGCGCGAACGCGAAAGTCAAGCCGTGGCAGGAGATTGTAGCCTACGCAGCGCAACAGCACCGCCCGCCTGAAATATGGGTAGGCGGCATCGGAATCAGGCTTGATTTTTACTTCCTGCGCCCCAAGTCAGTCAGCGAGAAGAAACGCCCTTATCACACGGTAAAGCCGGATGTGGACAAAATAACTCGCTCAACCCTAGATGCCTTAACAGGGGTGATATTCGCAGATGACAGTCAGGTTGTGAGTTTGATAGCAGGCAAGGAATATGGCGATCCGAGGGTAGATGTGCAAATATGGGAGGTGTAAGGCAATGAGGCAGGCATACCTACGTCAAGCCGATAACGGCAAATGGATGGAGGCAATCGTTGATTTCCACTTCGATGTGGCTACCGGCAAGGATATTGGTGTTGTAGTGGAGTTTAATATATACGATGAAAAACCATATTTTCCAAAGGGCAGTATTATTTATGAGAAGGTGAAGGCATGAGGCAGGCGATAATTGAGCGGGTGGCAAGGATGATATACCCAATGTTTTATGATGAGTTACGCATACCAGATAAAAAAGCGTGCCATGAGGATGCTGAAAATTTACTTGTAGAGATAGGTTTTTTTGAACTGTTGCAGGCGGCAGAGGAATGTTTTCAGCGGTGCGACCCTACAAGGGGCGCATGGACGCAAATTGGGAAATGCGAAAAATGCGGCACAAATATCCCGACAATATCATGGAAACTGTGTGATTCCTGCGCACGGGAAAGGCTCGAAGCCGCCATCACAAAGGCAAAAGGCGCATGACGCCCTATTGCACCAAAAGTTACCCTGCCCGCAAGCTCTCACCCGAACGGCTAGAGAAAAAGGGCTGCATGGACGATAGGCGGCAGCATGACGGGCGGTGTCGGTGGTTGGTGATGTTGGATAAGCGAGTGAAAGGGGTGGCAAGGTGAGCAGTTTAATGGATTTATATGACGATGAACTCATTGGCCTAATGAGCGAAATGGCAGCAGCAATGGAGTCGGCTGTTTATGCGTACAAGGCAGAGGATGAAAAAGAGTTTGATACCGCTATAGGCAAACTGCTAGTGTTGCAGGCTAAAACCAAGCAGAAGGGGGCGCAGATATGATATCTCTTGAGTTAGCGAAAAAGCTGAAAGCGGCGGGGTTGAAGTGGGGGCCGAAAGAGGGCGATTGGGCTTTTAAGGGGGGCAAAGACAAACCCTTTTGTGTTAGTGGTATGAATTGTTTTACTGTCGTAGATCAGGTTGATAGATATGTCTTTGCGCCCTCCCTCTCCCAACTGTTGGCAGGGATTGAGAAGAGAGTACATTGGTATGGGCTATTTAGATACCATCCAAGAAACACAAAAGAGTATAAGTCATATTTAGAGATTACTATGCTTGATGTAGAAAAGGAGTTCAACGCCGACACCCCCGAAGAAGCTGCCGGCCAAGCGTTACTCTGGATTATCGAACAGGAGGGCAAGTCATGAAATATAAACCAGAGGATTATCTCGATAGCGGATTTTATTCAGACATGGATGATGATCTTGAAAATAAAAAAGAAAAAGTAGTAAAGTGCCGCAAACAACATGAATGTGCTACATGTGAAGCGGAGATTGCAATAGGCGCATACGCATTAAGGGAAACCGGGTTCATGGAAGGCAAGCCTGTGTCGACCTATACGTGTTTGCCTTGCATAGACGCATGGCTTGAGGAATCGGAGCAAGTAGGGCAGGAGGGCAAGGCATGAACGATAAATCATGTAGTTGCTGCAAGCACTGGGAAACGTGCAGCGCTGATCGCGGGCGGCGGTGCAGGGTATGGGACAATTACAACAGGCGGGTTGTGGATTTGCTGCTGTGGGAGGGGGAATATGATGATGATTAGCTGGCTGTTATGTATCGCAGGGGTGTTGTTGCTAGTGGTGTTGTTTAATGGACTAGATTTATAAGGGGGTGGCATAACTGACAGACATGGAACTCCTTTTTTCGCAGGCTAAACGGCAGGCCGCCTGTGGCTGTACCCGCCCTAGGTGCTACGTGTCATGCCCTACATACCTGGTGCGCTATGCGGGCGAGGATGAGCGCTGGCTGTACCTGTCGCAGACAAGGCCGCCAGACAGGCGAGAGGTGGAGGTTATGCCGCCGGGGGTGCCGTGTTTTAAGGGCAGTAGCAAAAGCGGGCGCAAGCGCAAGGGGCAACAGAAAAAGGTGGTTGTTAATGTGTGGGAGGGTATATAAAAATATTATGTTGACAATGCTATGGGTTGACTGTAAAATATAATTGGTATTTGTAACCAATCCCCTGCCAATCGGCGGGGGTATTTTTATTTACAAGCGGCGCGGATGCGGCAACGTGTCCCGCCGGTTCCCCTTTGGGGATGTTGCTTTTCTACTCGGATGCGGGAAAAGAAAAACACCCTTGCGGGTGCTATACTTCTAAATATGTGTTGATGCACTTTCTTATATAGCATTGTTTTAAATCGAGCAATCTAGAAAGTTTTTTAATCCCCTGTATTTTAGGTTCAAAAGAATATCCGTTAACCCTTACGTATTCATGCCATAAATCGCGTCCCTCAACAAACATTTGATTTCTTGTCATTCTTACTTCTTGCCTCCCTTCGCCAGATACATCTTAATTGCCTCCTCCACCACCTGCGCCTTAACTGCGCCTGTGGCTTTACAGTGAGCGTCTAGCGCCTGGTAGGTTTCTACTGATAGTTTGGTGCTAAGAGCAATTTGTGCCATTGTTAGTTTGCCTCCTTTTTATTTATTAAGTGTTACAGGCTTTCAGTATCATAAAGCAGTTCATCGTATTTATCACCAAGGAAACGCTTTAACTGCTTGGTTTGTCTTTCAATTACCCTGTAGATTCTTTCAGCTTTCCGGCTGTCGGTATCGTATCCGTATTCATTGGCCCAATCCTCAAAGTTGCGGGCGTTTTCAAATCCTGATGTGTCGGAAGCAAGGCAGTTTAAAACGCTTTCTGCTGTGGGTTCTCCGCTGATGCCATAGCCCTGGCTGAAATAAGTTGTGAGTTGGCGGTTGTCCATTTTTAATACTACCTTGTAATGGTTGGCATCTTTCCAATCTGGATTGTTGCGGTTGGTGTCTGCCCATTCGTTGGTAATTCTGATTTTGTTGGCGTTGATAAATTCGTTGATAGTTTTCATTTTAATTTCCCTCCCTTATTTGCCTGCTGTCTAGCTGGCTTGATTACATGATAAATCAATCTGTCTAGCTTGTCAACACATTATTGCAAATTATTTTTGCAGATGTGCTGAAAAAGCCTGCAAAGGCAGGTGGCTGTAGGGGAAAAAAGTTTGCAAATTTGCGTTGCTTCTATAGAAAAGGCGGTGATTTTGTGAGAAATGCAGTTGAGTTGGATGATGAATTAAAAGCGCAATTAGTGGAACGGGCAGAGGGAGAGTATAAGACGCAGATTCAGGGTGAATGGGTAGGCGGTGAGGATGAGCGGGGATAGGGAACATACCAGGCTGATGATTATAAGGCGTTAGAGTGGACGCTGTAGGGCTAGAATAGACAACGGGAGGCAGAATAATGTTTAAGGCTAGCGTATTTGGGGATGATGGGGATTATATTGAGGTTACCGGCACAGCGTTTGCGAGCGAAGAGGCAAGACGCAACTTTGATAAGATACCCAAAGAGATGGCTGATAAAAGTGCTGTTAGGTGGGTAGAGGCTGTGTCTTTTGGCTATTCTGACTGGCGGGATATTGACTTAGATAGACAGGATGTAACAACCAGGCTGATGATTAGCTGGCGTTAGGATGGATGCTGTAAGACTAGATTATAGATAGGATGTGAGATGTATGGCTGATGAGGTTAATTTAGGCGGTAGGCCCTGCAAGTTTCAGGATGGCGAATATGACATATCCGAGATTAAGGATTATTTTAACGATGGAAACCATTTCAAGGATGAAAAACATCTTTGTAATTACATAGAAGATAACATGGAAAGCTTTTGCAGCGAAGTTGGGATTGATTATAAATCGCATACCCGGGAAAGTTATATTGTGAGGCTGAAAATGTTTGGGAAGAACAAACCGAGGATAGATTTTCTTATTGAGGAGAAAGATAAAGGGATTGTGCTATTAGAGATAAAGCAGCCTAGGAATACATACAGGGAAATAAATAGCGCCATATCCCAAATGCTAGACTATTATCTTACGGCTGAAGAAGCAGGGTATAAGATTAATAAAGCCATTATATTAACCACAAAGATAAATGACACCTTCACGAAAATAGTAAACAGGTTCAACCTGCCAATAGAGTTGGTATTGTTTTCTAAGGGATGCATGGCGGTGTGGCAGAAAGAGGTGAGTTGATTGGCACAGATGGGCAGGCCGGTAATTCCATTTGATAAGGTGCTATTTGAGGACTTATGCAATATTCAATGTACTGAAACAGAGATAGCCGCAACAATGCGTATTAGTGTTGATACGTTGGAGAGGCGAGTTAAAGAGGAATATGGTGTAACATTTGCGGAGGTCTACGAACAAAAAAGGGAAGGCGGCAAGGAAAGCCTTCGCCGGGCACAGTGGAAGTCTGCAATTGATGGCAAAAACCCTGCTTTACAGATATTCTTAGGCAAAAACATTCTCAACCAGTCAGACAAGCAAAGTATCGACATGGATCTATCAGGCGACGGCATCACCATCATCTTAGGTGACAAGCCAAAGTCTGACTAATATCTCCTAAATCTTGGAGTTATGTTCCGATAATAGGCGCTATGTCACCTAGATAAACCCTGTAACCCTTGATATGACTACACTCTCAAAGTTGACATAATCTCTGACTATTTGACTATGTCTGACATACTAGATATGGTAGTCAGATGCAGCCAGTTTACCAGTGCCGACAGGGCTGCATAACGCTGATGGGGCAGGTGGATGTGTAATTGTAGACACCCCCCCCACCCCCTACCCCCATGTGTCAACGGGCGGGAGTCCCGTTTCCTCTGGGTAGTATATATCACCATACCCTAACAGCATCAATTTTAAGGAGGTATCCCATGCTAATAGAAAAAGTCAACACTCCATCCTACCAACTCACCCTAACAGCAGATGAAATGACTCGGCTGCTGCGGGTATGCCAGAAAGCGAAAGAAATTGTGTCAGATGGCAACCCTATTCCAGCATGGGAAGCGTTAGGCTTTTCAGACGCTTGTTATTTCTTTGATATTCTTAAAGCATTGCGTTCTGATGATGGTTTCTAGAAACCCAATCTCATATATCACAAGTCAAATTTTTAAAAATAAAATTTACAGAGGTGAGCAGATTGCAACGCTTAATCAGTGAAACAATTACCCGCGAATATGACAAGGACGGTAAGGTTATAAAGGAGATTATCAATAGGGAATACGACAAGCCATATTTATTCTACCCGCCATATGTTCCGACAACTCCCTGTGAACCCTATGCCAGCCCTTTTGTTTATCATCAATGGGTAGCGCCAGATACAAGCAACATACGAGTTACCCTTTAAAAATTCACAACTTTACCCTCTCTCTCCCGGCAGGCGCACCCCTCCTCTTGCGTCTGCCACCCCTTTATGGGGGCATGAGCAATACAAGTCAAACATAAAGATAAGAAGACAAGAAGGGCGATTCAGCAATACCAAGGGCTGAGATACCCTAAGTGTTCACGCTGGCGAACACTTTGTTCACGCTGGCGAACACTTTTAGCCTAATATCTGGTAAATGGGGTATGTTTAATGCCTGATGAAAAGTATGTACTCATGACAGAAACAACATTACCTGACGGCAGAATTAAGCGCACTTTTACCGAGCCGGACACAGGTGAAATAAAGGGCAGCGGAACACATGGGTATAGGAGTGCCACAGAGAAGCCTCACAGAACAGAAAACCCTCCGTTCGCTAAAGTGTGGATGCCTAACTTATTAAAACTGGTAAAACTAAAACAACTGAGCCAGGGCGAAAAAGCCCTGGTTTTTGATTTACTGGTATTCCTTGACTGGCAGGGCACTATGTTGGTCCACCCGGAGAAGGGTTATGCAGTCAACACCCACGACATAGCGGAGTACCTGGGGCTTTCGTTGGGGTTTGTGTCTGAAACAATGACATCCCTACATGATAAAGGGGTTATCGGTAAATTCAGCGCAGGCAAGGGCAGGCCGCACAGATACCACCTTAACTGCAACATAGCCTTTTACGGCAAGAACATGAACGACATGAGGGACTATGAGCGATTTAACCGGGACTGCTCATATAGTCCGGTACAGGCGATAAGGTACGAACAAGAATATTCGGACATCCGCAAGATAAGGCGGGATATTTGCGATACCACATACACCGTAGATAAAAAAAGAGATTAATTTTAATAGGCTAGGCTGATCACCGAAAGCGCGGCCCTCCCACCGCGCCCGCCTATTTATTTACAATGGGGAGAATATAACCGGGGGAGTGGTTAAAATAAAAGAGGGTAATTATACCATAACGACACGTATATATCAAAAAACAAAAAAGGTATATAATAAAATATGTAGAATAATACAATGAATATAAAGAAAGAAACGCCCGAAGGCGCTTCTTTCCGTCTTCTGCTAAGCTCGTGGTTGTGCAAGAACCACGAGCTTTCTCTTTGGTACGAAACACGGAATGTTCCAGTAAACAAAGAGTACACAATCCCCAATAGTAATCTTTACCTTGTGTCATAGGAAAGTCAGGCCATTTCTGCCAACCAAAGCTAACACTAATTAGTTAACAAACCTCCAATTTAAGGAGATGATTATTTGAAAGGCTTACCAATTGTTGAAGTCCATTGGCTAGATGCTTGTCGTGCGGAGGGGTGTCCTTTCCCAAAAGATTTTTCTAGTTCATTAGTCCCGCAAATAAGCTATGGTTTGTTGTTGCAAAAGAAAAAAGAGTGCATAGTTATACTTCAGAACTACACACTCTATCCAGGAGACCAAAGTCATGATTATTTAGTTATCCCGGGCATATGGGTGAGAGAAATTAAGGAGCATGGCTCCGCTATACTACCCAACAAGAGAGGGAGCGAAGAAAGTTAGTCGTTTGGTTGATATTATCTGATTTCGTGTATAATAAAGCTAGGAGTGCCAGAAGATTATTTAGCGATATCTTATCTTCTCCTAAGTGCTAGTTGCTGCTAGCACTTTTTGTTCTTCAAAATACTTGACTATAATGGATTTTTATGTTAAAGTGTTAATACAATAAAAAATGGCGGAGGGGCCGGGATTCGAACCCTACGGCTGTCCATGTCGCATACTCTGATCTAAACAGAGTTTCCGAATCTTCGGGGAAACCCCTCCAATATTCCTCTTGGAAAATAGGCCTATCGTTGGTAGCGGGGGCCTATTTCCTTTACTCTTACAATTTTACCACCTTACATTAACCGCTAAAGAGCATCTTACCTGCCATGTGTAGGATAAGAATCCGGCTGTACGATCTATGGCCGGTTTTATTTTGTTTTTTAATTGGAGGGTTGATATGGCAACTAAAAAACCTACGAGGGAGTGGGTAGCCCAACCTAGGCAACAGAGGTTTTTATGGGAAGTGGTTGACCCGGAGGGGGCAGATGAAATACTCTACGGCGGGGCCGCTGGCGGCGGTAAAACTGATGCCCTCCTAATCGCCTGTATTTTATATTGCCAGCAATTCGGCGTTAATTCGTTGTTTCTGCGAAAGACATTCCCCCAACTTGAAGGCAAGCCAATCCCTAGAAGCAAGGAACTAATCTCGAAAGCCGCCGCCACCTACTCGGAAACCAAGCACAAGTGGGTGTTCAAGAAAACAGGTGCGGTGCTTCAGTTTGGCAGCCTGGACAAGTCCGGGGATGAGGAAGATTACCAGGGGCATGAATACGGCTTGATAGCATGGGATGAACTGACTCACTTCCCTATACAGCCGTATGATTACCTGCTGTCGAGAAACAGGAACATCAAGGGCGGCGTGAAGTCAAAGGTGGTTGCCGCCACAAATCCTGGCGGTAGAGGCCACAGCTGGTGCAAATCCCGGTGGAAAATCGGAGTCATGCCGCCTGAAAAGGGATGGCTGGCAGAACCCACCCCCGCACAGGCAATGGCAGGAGTCCCAACCAGGAAGCGTATGTTCATCCCTGCCAGAGTAGAGGACAATCAGATTCTAATGGATGCCGACCCTTTCTATAAAGCAAATCTCTTGGGCCTGCCTGACCAGCTAAAGCGGGCACTCTACGATGGCGACTGGGATGTATTTGCCGGTATGGCCTTTTCCGAATGGCGCAACTATCCCAACCCGGACAACAAGTTTACTCATGTTATCAAGCCCTTTGAGATACCTGCCAACTGGGAGCGCTTCACCACCCTTGACTGGGGCTACTCCAAGCCCTTCTCTGTGGGGTGGTGGGCAATAGACTTTGACGGCAGGATATACCGATACCGCGAATGGTACGGCGCATCCGAGCCTGATGTTGGCCTGAAGATGGATCCGGTTGAAGTGGCGGTAGGCATCTTGGAGCGCGAGGCAGGAGAGCCAAAGCCCCGGTGGCGAGTGGGTGACCCTGCGATATGGGCCAAGCCGCAAGTGGGCGGGCCATCTGTAGGCGAGTTCTTCCAGGGCAAGGGCATCTTCTGGCGCAAGGGCAGGAACAACCGCATCCAAGGCAAGATGCAGGTACACCACAGGCTGAAGTTTGACGAGGAAGGCTACCCCGGCCTGTATGTGTTTGATACCTGTCAGGAGTTTATTAGGACATTTCCTGAATTAATTTTAGACGATAGGAACCCGGAAGATATAGACACAACGCAGGAGGATCATAGCTTCGATGAAATGAGATATGGCTTGATGGAACGGCTTTACAAGACGGAGAGGTTTGAAAGCAGGATTCTAACCGACCTGCCTCCTGACTTGATGAAAGACTTAAACGAAGATCCGAGGGCATTGCAGCATTATCTTGAAACGCTAAAGGCGGGTGTGTAAATGGCTAAAATCATTCATTTCCCCCCAACGCTGGCAGACACTCCTTTGGCCTTTATCGGAGAGTGTCAAGGGGTAATCAAGGAGAACGATATTAAATCCATCTTGATAGCCTATAAACTTGATGACGGCTCGGTAATGACAGGTTATTTTGAGTGTGACTTTGGCACAAGGCAGGAACTTGCAGGGCATATCCAATGCGACATTATAGACCAGATGATTTTAGCAAACCCTGATAGGTATTAAAGGCGGGTGTATAGATGAAAATACCCAAACCAATAAAAGCAATCGGCAAGGCGGTGAAACGGCTAATGGGCGACGAAGAACAAATTGCAGAAGATAAGCAACTGGCGAAGCTGGAGAAGTGGAAGAAACGCCTTGACGATGCCTTAATCGAACACGGCCCCTTCCGCGACATCTGCGCCGCCAATGACGCACAGTACAACGGCAGTAAAACAGTCAAAACGCTGGCGGGCAATATGCCAATCTCCAACCGTTATAGCGACGATACCGACGTTCAGGGCACTCAAAACGCCCGCCAAGTCGTGAACGTGGTTTTTCAACTCATAGAATCGCAAATTGACATAAGCGTACCTAAGCCCACCGTCGAGCCGGTTGAAGGCAACAACGACGAGAACAAGAAGATGATTGAGGGTACACTATGCGCCATTGCGGAAGGCCCGGAGTTGGAACGCATCAACTCCGAGAACGAACGCATTGCCAAGAAGAACAGCCTGTCGGTGTTCAAAGTGCGGTACAACCCGGACTACGCGGCACACAAATACCGGGGCAGGATTGAAATACTTAACCCCCACCCGGTCAACATCATCCCACAGCCGAATGTCTACCGCATCAAGGATATGGACTATATGTTCCACATCGAATCCAACCGCACCGTAGACCAGATATGCAGGATGTACGGCGAGGAATTCCGCGACAAGTTGGAGGATGGAAGCAACGAGTACGGCTACCTAGAAGAATTATCGGAAACCAACAACGAGGCCACCTCAAACGGCTTGTTTTCCGTGGTGGAGTGCTGGTACAAAGACAAGGATAATGACGTTGGCCTGATGGCATGGGTGAATGATGAAATCCTAAAGGATATGCCAAAGTTCTTTTATCCCCGCGACGAAGCTGGCGAAATATCGGAAGATGAAACGCTGGAAGTTGAGATACCGGCACAGCCCGGCCCGGATGGCCAGCCCGGACAGCCGACAACCGAAACGGTCACAGTGAAACGCTCTATTCCTAAAAACTTCCCATTCATCGAATGGTACAATATCCCCCGCGAAAAGAAGTTTTACGGCAAGTCAGACCCGGAGATAATCAGCGACCAGCAGGAAGGCATCAAGAAGATGCTTTCTATAGAAGAAGAAAAGCACGTTAAAGGCACAACCAAGATATTCGTTCGCAAGGGCGCAGGCATCCCCGCCAAACTGGACAATGCCCTTTCCAAGATAATTGAAGTTGACGACCCCCAAGGTGATATCAAAGTAGTCGACCTCAAAAGCAACGACAAGTCGTTGATCGAAATGTACACTATCTACGTCCAAGCCGCCAAGGACGCTTTAGGCATAACAGAGGCTTCGCAGGGGCGTTCAGAGGGCGCGAGTATGTCTGGCAGGGCGATTGAACTGCTGGCGCAGAACACGGCGGGCAGGATCAGCGTCAAGGTGTTTGAGAAGCACATTGCCTATACCGAACTCTACCAGATGATATTTGAATTTATGATGGCATACATCGATGACATTCGCCCCTTCCGGCAAACGGATGCCATGAACAACCCCATCTTTGGATTCTTCGACAAATCCAAGCTGCTTAGACGCGACGATGCCGGGGAGTGGTACTATCCTGAATGGAGCATCAAGATACAGCCGGACACAGGGCTTCCCAAGGACAAGCGGTTTATCCTGGATGCCGCCAACAACTCCGGCGACCGCATGGATGAAGTTGCCTACTGGACGGTGCTTGACTCCATTGGCTTCCCCAACGCCAAGATTATGCTGGACAGGGCGAAGGCCAAAGAGCAGGCGGCACAACAGGCGGCGCAGGCAGAAGCACAGGCGGCGCAACAGCAACAGCCACAGCAAAAGCCCCCTAGTGCGTCAATCGCTTTCAAGGACTTGCCTTTAGATGGGCAGATTCAACTAGGGGCGCAGGCAGGCTTGAAGCTAGACCCCAACATACTGGCGGCTAAACTAAAAGCGGAAATGCAGGCAGGACAACCGCAGATACCGGGGCAGATGCCGACAACGTAGAACACCGAAGGGAGAATGCCGATGCAGGAAATCAGATGTGTACGGTGTAACAAACTACTGGCAAAAACAAGGGGCGCTACGGAATACATCTGCATCAAGTGCCCTAGGTGCAAGGAATTAACTGAATATAAATCAAGCTAGAGGCTCACGAAGCCCTGTTCTCCTTAACCGGAGGGCAGGGCTTTTTTGTGTTTTACAGGACTAAATTAAGGAGGTGATACCAGTGGCTGGACAACAGAAAGGCGGCTCCCAGATGGGCGTGGGCGGCAATCAGGACTACGGCAAAGCAACCGGCAAACCGGCCTCGACCGGCAAAATCAAATTCGGCAGCGACCTCCGGGATGGCGGCGGTTCCAAGAAGTAAGGCACCCAACCCGGGTGCCTTTTCTCATGCCGATTCGCGGCAAGCCTCACCCGCTTCAAAGGGTGCATATCGCTGGCGAGCGTAAACGCGGAGGTAATTTATGTTCGGATTTAAAGCAATGATGCACAGACACGGTTGTTATGTTGATACCGGCGACTTTCAAAGCGGAATGGGAGATGTCGCGACCTCCGAAGCCTCCGGTGACACGGAAGAAACAGGCGAAAGCCTAGACGATACCGCAGACGAAAGCGGCGAGGGAGATTCCCTTGATGCTGAACCCGTCGATCAGCAGAAAAAAGGCAAGCAGACACCAGAGACAGATGCCGCCTTTGCCAAACTCCGGCGCGAGGCTGACGAAGCCAAGAGAGCGCTGGCAGAAAAAGACAAAGAGATAGCGGATATGTTCGGCGCATCCCACGGCATCTACACCTGGGACGCTTACAAACAGGCGCTAAAGGCAACACACGCGCAGGAGTTAACCAACCGGCAGCAGGCGCAGATACAGAGGGCGCAGCAGGAGTACACCAACAAATTCAAGCAGCTTGAAGCGCAGGGGTACGACCCTGCTTTTTTACAGACTCTTGACCAAGCCTTCTCACAGCACCCGCGACTTCAGCACTTGGAGCAGATGAACAACCAGCTTCAGCAAGCCTTAAACGGCATGATAAGAACCACCGCAGAAAAAGAGAAAATGCAAAAAGTGATGGGCGATGTGGACAACTATTTCAAGGAGTTACAGGCAGAGTACCCGGAGTTCAAAGACCTCGATTCCTTCGCCGCCGAGGTGGGGCAGGAAGTCTGGAATAAAATCTGCGCCCAAGCCAAGAAGGGCTATACCCTGCTTGACGCTTACGAGTCAGTCAACCGTGCGGAGTTGAAAAAGAGAACTGCCGCATCAGTCAAACAAAAAACACTCAACAACATCGGCAGCAAAGCCCACCTGAAAACGGAGGGTGACGGGGCCGGTGACAGCGGCGGGGATATCCATATCCCTGCCGATACCTATGCCATGTATGCCGACATGGGGATGAACAAGAAACAAGCACAGGCGTACCATAAGAAACTTTACGGATAAGAGGTGAACCGAATGGGTTTCATCATAGAAAGCACAGTCAAAGGCAGGGGGCTTACCACAGAGGAATGCATTGCCGCCGGAGCCACCCTTGCGGCGGGTGAGTTAATCGCCCTCACCGCAGGCGCAGGGCTTGAAACAGCCACACTATGCGGCGAAACTGCCGTCCCCCACGGGATTGTAGTCAAAGGCGGCATAGTCGGCGCTACCTGCACATTTGTACGGATTCTGCCCGGCGACATCCTGAAGGCAAAAGCAACCGCCGCAGACGGCACAACCGCCATGTCTGCCGCAGAAGTGACCGCCTGCATTGCCCTTGTGGGTTCGCAGGCATTGCAGAGCAGCGCGACCGGCCTGACATTCGATGGCGTTACCGCAAGCGGCAGCGGCAAGTTGGAACTGGTTTCCTTTGATTCCAGCAACAACGATGCCAGGGTGAGGATTCCAATAGTTAGTTAATCGGCTTTAAAAGGAGATGAAAAAGAATGTTCTCAATTGAAAGCACATATGACGGGCGAGGCCTGTTTACAGAAGATTGCATAGTTGGCGCATCCACAGTGACTACCGGCGAACTCGTTGCCCTGACAGCGGGCGCAGGCTATCCCACCGCCACACTCTCCGGGGCAACCACCGTACCGCACGGCATCATCGTGAAGGGGAACACTACCGGCGAGAAGGCTACCTTTATTCGCATTCTGCCGGGAGATATCCTGGTATCCCCCGCGACTGCCGCCGATGGTACAACCGCCCTATCAGCGGGGCAGATAACGTCTGCAATATCCCTTGTCGGCAACCAGGCACTACGCATTAGCGCGACCGGCCTGACTCTCGATGCTGTTAACACTTCCGGGGGCAAGTTGGAACTGGTTGGCTTCGACTCGACTACCCTGAAGGCAAAAACACGGTTTGTAATCGTAAGCTAAATATTCCTAAAGGAGATGAATAAACAATGATTGTAACCAGTACAGTTGGCAAGATAGATGCCGCCATTGGGCGCTTTGAAGGCCCCTTGATGGCTTACATGGAAAAAGAGGAAGGCGACTTCGCCAAGACTTCGCTGAAGAAAGTCCTCTTTAACGTCAAGACTTCCAAGCACTACAGCGAGTCTGTAGCGGGCATGACAGGCATTAGCGACTTCGTAGCAACCAACGGCCCTGTGCCGTATGACGAAGGCCCGGAGGAAGGCTATACCAAGACCTTCACCCACCAGGTATTCAAAAAGGGTATTGAAATCGACAGGGAAACAATCGACGATGCCCGCCTGCTCGATATGGAGAATCAATCCGGCAACCTCATCGATGCCTACAACCGCACGATGGAGAAGTTCGTTCATGCGCCGTTTAACTACGCTGACGATACCACCTTCACCCTGGCGGGCAAGTCCTTCACCTGTGTTGGTGCAGATACGCTGGCGTTGGGTTCACACGCCCACACTTCGCACACAGGCAAAGGGGAAGCGACACAGGATAATCTTCTGCATGGGGCGTTAACCGTTGCTAACTTGAAAATTGCAGAAGAAATGATGAATGACTTTACGACTGACATCGGGGAGAAAGCCAACCTGTTTGGCGATACGCTTCTCGTTCCGTACTCCCTGCGAAATGATGCCTGGGAGATAGTTCAATCTGTGGGTAAAATTAACAGCGGTGACAATAACGCCAACCCCTACTACAATAAGTTCAACGTTATTGTATCCAGGTGGTTAACCGATACAGATGCCTGGTTCCTGATTGACTCCGCATACATGAAGAAGTGCCTTTTCTGGATCGACAGGGCTCCCCTGGAAATCAAGTCAGATAAAGATTTTAACACAGACGGCTGGAAAATTAAGGGATATAGCAGATCCAGTTCTGGATTTACAGATTTTCGGTGGTGTGTGGTAAATATTCCAGCATAAATCCCCTAAGTATGGTATAATATAGGCATGGGATAGGGTCGCTCCCGAAAAGCTGTTTCCTGACAGCCTGCCCATACTAAAATTATCAGGAAGCACTACAGGAGGTGTTTTTATTATGCCAAATATCCCAACACGCACTTGCACTAAATGCAAACAGGAATTGCCAGCAACCGAAGAATATTTCAGTAAACACAAGGGTTGTAAGTATGGCTTAAACTCTGTATGCAAGAAGTGTATGGCATCTGCGGCGAGAGATTACCATTGGCAGAATCATGAAGAAGTTCTTGCTAAGCAGCGAGCATACAGCAAGGAAAATCAGAAGATGTTGTCCATTAATAAAAATAAATGGGTGGCAGAAAACAGGGATAGGGTACTGGCTATTCATAGGCGATGGCGAGAAAGAAACCCACACAAAGACAGGGAATACTACCTTGAAAATAGGGATGTGCTTCTCGCTAAACAGAAAAAGAGTCGGATCGCGAATCCGCTTAAACACAAAGAGTCAATCAAAAAAGCCTACATGAAAAACAGAGAACATTACCTGCAATATCAAAGAGAGTACCAAACCAACAACAAAGACAAATGCAGGGAATGGAGCATTATCAAAAGGCACAAGCGGCGTTCCCTAGAAAAATCCCTCCCCTTCACATTAACCGTTGAAGAATGGGGTATGTGCAAAGACTTCTTTAGCCACTCCTGCGCTTACTGCGGGAAGGAATCAAAGCGGTTACACAGGGAACACGTTATCTCTGTTTATAATGGCGGCGGGTTTACTCGTGAGAATATCATCCCTGCCTGTAGATCCTGCAATTCCAGCAAGAACTCCACCGACATGGAAACATGGTACAGGAAACAACCTTTCTTCACAGAGGAAAGGCTGAACAAAATAAAACAATGGCAAGGCACCTCCTAGCGAGGTGCTTTTACTTTTACTTTGGAGGTGAAGGGCTTTGACATTGCATACTTCGGATTCAACCGGGGCGCAAGTAGAGGTGCTAACCACATCAAGCATGTTGCTCGGCCCCGGCAAGACATTTTACGTTGACAGCGTACACGGCGGCGCATCATATGACGGCCTGTCATGGGCAACCGCCCTGACCACGATTGACCTCGCGATTAACAAGTGTACCGCAAGTCACGGTGATAACATCCTGGTTGCGCCCTACCATGCGGAAACATTGGTGGATGCTGCCGGTTTGGTTTGCGACACAGCAGGCATCAACATCATTGGTATCGGCAGGGGTGCGGCTATCCCGACTATCACACTTGGTACTGCTACAGCGGCGACCATTACCGTTACTGCGGCTGATGTCAGTTTCTACAACATCAAGGTTATTGCCGCTTTGGCTAATATAGCGGCAGGCATTACCGCCTCCGCTGCCGGTACGGGCCTGACGGTTGAAAACTGCTGGTTCTGCGATAGTGCGATAGACAAAGAATTGGTTATCGGCATTTCGCTGGCAACCGGCGCAGACAATGTGCTGATTAGAAACAACCGATTTACTACCGTCATTAGCGCAGGTACCGGCGGCTGTGCCTCTGCAATTAAATTTGTCGGCACACACACCAACTGCCGCATTATCGGCAACTACATCCACGGCAACTACTCTGCCGCCTGCATTGACGGCATCACCGGCGCTGGTATCTTTGCGGACATCTACGACAACCGCCTGATCAACATTGACACTGACGCTGGTCTTGTAATCAACATGAAGTCAGACACCACCGGCTTTGTTGCTCGCAACCTGTGCGTTGGTATCCTCGATACCGCCGCCCCTGTTGTCGGTGCTGCTCTGGCAGCAGCCGAGAACTACGGCAGCAATGCGCTAGGCGCTTCCGGCATCATCAAACCGGCAGTAGACTCATAGGATTGGAAACACAACTTGGGGAGGGGCGCAAAGCCCTTCCCCCTCTTTATTTTGGAGGTAGCACATGGATATCAATCCAGAACAGCTATTCAGCAAAACAGACAAGCTACTTTACCTCATCCTACAGGAACTAAGGCAGATGAATGCCCCTGTGCGCCCAACGGCCGAGGGCACAAAGGCGGCTACCCAAAAGCCGAAAGTCACCTGTAAGCGGTGCGGTAAGTCATTCGAGGGGCATGGGGTGTTTCTAAAGCACTCCAAAGCCTGCAAGAAGGAGAGTGAAACAAATGCTCGCAAAATTAGTAGATGAAAACGGAAACGATATAACAGCAACCAATCCATTAGATTGCAGTATGACAGGCGCCACAATCATGCTCCCTGTCGACATACAGGGGCATCAGTTGACGGATGCCGAGGCTTTGCCTGTCAAGCAGGTGGGCAGAACTCCATCATACCCAATCCCCATATTCGATGTGCTGGCATGGAGTGGATTTACCAACCAACCCGCCAATGACGGTGTAGAAATCATATCCGACTCTGCATCTGACGTTGGCCTTTGTACTATTTTCGGCACGACAATCACCACAGGGGCGTTTGCCTACGAAACCGTGACGCTGACAGGCACGAATGCCAAAGCGACGACAAAAGTCAACTGGGACAACATCTACGGTGTATTCCTCGGTGACATCTACGGGCAGAACATCACCCCTGCCGTTGGGACAATCACTGTGCGCGAAGCCTCCCACGACCAGGCAATTACCACCATCGTGGCAACCAAAATCAGCAAGGGCATGGTGGTGTTTGAACTGGGCGGGCATGACATCATCCTCAACGTCCACAGCGGTAACGTATGGGTGAGGCACTTCGCATTGAGCGCAACTACCGTAGTCACCGCCAACAACGGTTTTAAATTGAATCTGACAGGCGGGAACATCCTCGAAATGCAATCCACAGCAGGCAAATATATCGGTCTTATCTCCGACACCACGGGAGCCACGGCACAGATTAAAGTCTGGGCGTAGGGGGTGCTGTCATGGGACTGAAAAGGAGTCTTAGGCTGACTAACATCCCTGCCAATAGTGATTTTAGCGGGGGCGTTACTGGTTGGGCTGGCACCAATAGCACTGTATCTGTTGCAAATAACATATTGTCTATAACGGGGACTGGCACTAACCTGGCGGTTTACGGCGGGCAGATACAGTTGGCGGGCGGCGCGCTGTGGGCCAATGGTGTAGGTTCAAAATTCTACGCTGTCTGCTACGGTATGGTAACTAATGCAGATGCACAGCAGTTAAGTTTAAAACTATATCCAGGGACAGGTGACATATTAGAGACTGCAATTGTCGCCACTCCCACGATAAACACCGTATATAAACTGTCTGGAATATTTACACAAACCAACCAATCCGGGGCGGGAAGCATCAGAATAAAACACTCTTACGCTGATGCGGCAACAGCAAACACCAAAGTTATGCAGGTACAAAAAGTCATGCTGGTACCGATAATCGGCCTGCCCGAACTCGCGCTTTCCGATGCTAATTTGCTGACATGGTGTGACAACAACATACCTACTTGGTTTGACGGCACGATGAACAGATTAGGCGGGTTAGGGTGGTTGAGATGAGACTGAGGGACGGCAGTATAATTGTCTGCGACTGCGGGGCAGAACTGAACCCTGAGATTGTCACAGCCGCCGACTTTATCACCTACGCAGATGGGGTGGCAACCTGTTCCAACTGTTCGGCAAGCGGGGAAGTAGAATTGCCAGTGTCTGAAACTGATTTATCTACGATCGACACGGAAGAACTGGAATTGTTTGAAGAACACAATAAGGACAATGGCGGGTACAGGGAATTAGGAACACTCCCCTATGTTTTTACCGATACCGATTTAAAACTTGTTAAGGTTGATTTGGTGTCGGAGCTTGGGGATGCAGACATTTTTATTGAAACACAGAACAAGTTGGATTGGCAATCTGTCAGCACCCCAACCTCTTACAGCGCGACAAATGTAAAAGTGTTGGCGAAAACTGCCACAGGGTTTACGGCAAAACGAAAGACCACAGGGGCGACAGGTTATCTCTACAGGGTATCAGCTTTCATCCCTGTTAAGCCGTCAACAAGCTACCAAATCACAATGAATTTTGCACCGGATTACGGCCCGGCAATATATGTTTTTGAAAACGGCGTTAACATTACTACCGGGGCGGGGAATGCTAATGGAATTGTTCACAGCCAATTTGCAACCGCCGAGGGCACCAGCCAAGTAGAGTTGCGGATAGGGCTAGGCTCCGGCGATACGGCAGGGCAATACCTTGGAGAATGGGAATTTTACAACTTAATGCTTTTAGAAGATGCTACCGGCTATGCGACTGAATACATTGGATACGGCATAACATACAAGGTAAAAGAAGCAACCACTCGATTGTTGTCTGTCCCTGACGGGGCAGAATCAATATCATCAGATGTCGCTGCCTATAACGGAGTGGCAAAGGTTTACAAAGTTGTAACAATAGACAGCGGGTATCCGGTATATGTCGATACCGAAGTGGATGCAGTTGTTGAAAATCTACTTGAAATACAAAACGCAGATACGCTGTCTGTCGCGTTTATGGCAGACTTCCATTACGGCGAAGAATATTCTACCTACCCCGGAGTGGACAACAGAGCTTGCTCTGATCATGCCTTAATATCAGTCAGCGAAATTGCAAAAAAAACCGCCATCGACTATTTGGTTTTGGGCGGTGATTATGTACTTAATAATACAATCAATACAACCAAAACGACTTGCTTCCAGCAGATAGCGGCCTTTCGGGAAGCGGTAAGTAAATACGCCGGGAATGCCCCTCGGTTCTGGCTGAAGGGCAATCACGATGTTAACCCACGGGAAACCGATGGCGTTGCTGACCACCCCGAAGAAAGGCTGACAAATACTGAATTTTACATTAGGACAGGGGGCAAAGCGGATACCGGCAATGTGATAGTAAACCCTGCCGAAAAGGAAAAATCTTATGGCTATATCGACTTCCCATCGCAAAAAATCAGGGCGATATTCCTAAACACTGACAGCCATTTAGACTATGACGCTATCACAATCAATTCACATGGTTTTAATGCGGAGCAGTTAGTATGGTTGTTTTCCACCGCTTTTGACTTTTCCGGGAAAGCCGTGCCAACGGACTGGGCGACTGTGCTTTTTAGCCATGTGCCGGTACAGGTTACTACAAATTATGCTGATTTGCTGGCGGGGTTGCTGGCTCTCGATGCAGGGGGGACGCACACTTACAATAGCGTGGAGTATGATTATTCCGCGCAGGGTGCGGTTGCCGTCGTTGCCTGCATTGCCGGTGACGTTCACTACAGCTATTCTACCAGCGCGGATGGAGTGCTGAAAATCTCAACACAGAATATAAGTATTAGCTCGACAACTTACAATAACCCGCCGGAAGGGGCAGAGAAAAATACCAAAGTTGCAGGCACGGCAGATGAAACATCCTACGACATTTTTACCGTGGACAGGGCAAGCGGCAAACTCTATGCCACCAGGTACGGTGCAGGCGTAGATAGGGTATGGGATATTTAACTAACGGAATAGCATTTGTTAAAAACTCACCACTCGAAAGGGGTGGTTTTTTTATGACAGCACCAAAAAACATCAGGTTTGCGCTTTCAGAGCCACGGCGGGCAATAGCGAACAGGGCAATCAAAAACATCAAGGACGTACTCGGAGTACCGATTGTCAATCCTATTGCAGACCCGCCCGCCGACACATACGACCGCATTGTTGATTTAGCAGCCAACGGCAGTTTCACCAACGGTACGACAGGATGGTATGTCACCACCAGCGGCGGGACGATAGAGGTTAGCACCGACCACAGCTCTTACTCTTTGTCGAATACCTCCGCGAACAAGACAACCTACGCCCGGCAGGACATAGCTTTGCCAGCAGGGGACAAGGTGTTCATCCGCGCCCGGTGTTGGCTTGACTCCGGCTCACTGACAAGCAACATATTTATGTCCATCGGCATTGCTGGCAGTATGGGGACGGTTGTCAAGACCTTTGCAGACGCTTCCCTAGGTGCAGAGTGGCGATACACCAGCGCGATTGTGACCGTACCGGCAGGGGCGACAGGGCTTCGCATAATTGCGGGCAGGTCAACGGCACAGACGGCGGCTTACCATATAACTGACATTCAGGCAATCCACCTGACAGGCAATATCGACCCGGATATTCTAGCCGGTTCGGACGCCGACCTGTTGACATGGTGCGATACCCGATACCCGAAAATTGATAATGTCTATACTCCTGACCCTCCTGCGGTTGACCCGACTTGGATTGATGTCACCGCCCACAGCGTTACAGGGGATGGGGAAACAGACGATACGGCGGCTATCAATGCCATTATAACCAGCACCTATCAGGCAGGCGGTGGGACAGTCTACTTCCCTGCCGGAACGTACATGATCAATGCGGCGGGTACATCCGGCAACGGAGGTATAAGGCCGAAAAGCGGCGTGCACCTGCGCCTTCATGCTGATGCCATTTTACAGGCTATTACCAACGCTTCCGGGGCGTATCAGGTAGTCTGGTTCTACAATGTGTCTGACAGTTCCCTTGTCGGCGGGCAGATTAAAGGCGACAGGCTGACGCATACCGGCACTACCGGGGAGACAGGGTACGGTATCAGGTTGACATCTTGCAGTAATATCACCCTATCCGACTTCACCGTTTCCGAGTGTTGGGGCGAGAACATTGCCATCGGCGGGAACCTGGCAGGACACCAATGGTCTGACAATATCCTGCTGGAAAACTTCACTTCCGAGAAAAGCCGCAAGCAGGGGATTAGCGTATTCTCTGTCAAAGGGCTTACTATC